>NZ_JALRNG020000027.1:0-85472 GCF_030272875.2 Pseudomonas sp. BJa5 | reverse complement strand
AGTAGGCCGCCGTAAAGGCGGAAGGGGCCGGCAGCGTCGCTGCATGGAATGGATAAGCCCGCAGACTCGACACCCAAACCCAAGCCCAAGCCCAAGCCCAAGGAACCTAGTTCCCGGAATTCCGTGAAGAACCATAAAAAAGGCCACCCGAAGGTGGCCTTAATCACTAGAGAGAGTGTTCGAACTTACACTGCCGCAACCGGACGCATGTAAGAGATCGGTGCCGTACTGGCATCTTCGAATGTCACCACTTCCCAGGCATCAGTTTCCTCGATCAGCTTGCGCAGCAGCTGGTTGTTCAGCGCGTGTCCGGACTTGTAGCCCTTGAACTCGCCGATCAGGCTGTTGCCCAGCAGGTAGAGGTCGCCGATGGCGTCGAGGATCTTGTGCTTGACGAATTCGTCTTCGTAACGAAGACCGTCTTCATTGAGCACACCGTCCTTGTCGACCACGATGGCGTTTTCCACACTGCCGCCGAGCGCGAGGTTGTGCTTGCGCAGGTACTCGATATCGCTCATGAACCCAAAGGTACGGGCGCGGCTGACTTCCTTCACGAACGAGGTGCTGGAAAAGTCCACGCTGGCACTCTGGGTCCGATTACGGAACACCGGGTGATCGAAATCGATCTCGAAACTCACCTTGAACCCGTCGAACGGCAGGAAAGTGGCGCGCTTGTCGCCGTCTTCCACTGTCACTTCGCGCAGGATGCGGATGAACTTCTTGGCTGCGTCCTGTTCTTCCAGGCCGGCAGATTGAATCAGGAATACAAAGGGCCCTGCGCTGCCGTCCATGATCGGCACTTCGGACGCGGAGAGCTCGACGTAGGCGTTATCGATGCCCAGGCCAGCCATGGCCGAGAGCAGGTGCTCTACCGTGTCTACCTTGGTCTCGCCGTTGACCAGCGTGGTCGACATGGTGGTCTCGCCGACGTTGGCCGCGCGGGCGGGAATTTCCACCACGGGGTCGAGGTCGGCACGGCGAAATACGATGCCGGTATCCACAGGTGCAGGTTTGAGGGTCAGGTAAACCTTTTCCCCGGAGTGCAGGCCGACACCTGTGGCACGGATAATATTCTTCAGGGTGCGTTGTTTAATCATGGCATTGGCCGCTTCAGCGCAAATTGCGAACTGGTATCAACAAAGGCTGAGGATAATACCAGACCCGGCCTTTGCTGAACACCAATCACCCTTATACCCCTGATAAATTTCATCAATCGGCCTGACGACGCAGGAATGCCGGGATGTCCAGGTAGTCCAGATCGTCTTGCGGATTGAGTTTCGCAGCAGCGGCAGCACCGGCATGAGCCTGGTTGCGCATCACGGTCGGACGCTCCAGGTCACGGTAGTTCACCGACGGCTGTTCCTGGCGTACCGGCGCAGGCGCGGCGGTTTGCATGGCAGCGGCCTGCATGGTGTTGTCGATGACCTTGACCGGCTTCTCGATCTTCGCGCCCAGGCCCGTGGCAACCACGGTCACGTGCAGCTCGTCACGCATGTCCGGATCGATAACGGTACCGACCTTGACCATGGCGTGATCGGAAGCGAAGGCTTCGATGATGCTACCGACGTCGGAGTATTCACCCAGCGACAGGTCAGGACCTGCGGTGATGTTGACCAGGATGCCGCGGGCGCCCTGCAGGTTGACGTCTTCGAGCAGCGGGTTGCGAATCGCCGCCTCGGTCGCTTCACGCGCACGGTTCGGACCGCTGGCGCAGCCGGTACCCATCATCGCCATGCCCATTTCGCTCATCACGGTGCGCACGTCGGCGAAGTCGACGTTGATCATGCCCGGACGCTTGATGATGTCGGAAATACCGCGAACGGCACCGGCCAGCACGTCGTCGGCCTTGGCGAAGGCGGACAGCAGGCTGGCGTCCTTGCCCAGGATGGTCAGCAGCTTCTCGTTCGGGATGGTGATCAGCGAGTCGACGCTGTCAGCCAGGGCGCGGATGCCTTCATCGGCGATCTGCGAGCGCTTGCGGCCTTCGAACGGGAACGGACGGGTCACCACCGCAACGGTGAGGATGCCCAGCTCCTTCGCCACTTCGGCGATGATCGGCGCAGCACCGGTACCGGTACCGCCGCCCATGCCGGTGGTGATGAACACCATGTTGGTACCCTGCAGTACTTCGGCGATGCGCTCGCGATCTTCCAGGGCAGCCTGACGGCCGACTTCCGGATTGGCACCGGCACCCAGGCCCTTGGTCACGCCGGTACCCAGTTGCAGGATGGTACGCGCGCCGATGTTTTTCAGCGCCTGAGCATCGGTGTTGGCGCAGATGAACTCGACGCCTTCGATGTTGCTCTTGACCATGTGATTAACGGCGTTGCCACCGCCGCCACCGACACCGATCACTTTAATGACCGGACTTTGCGGGACGTTGTCTACGAGCTCGAACATTTTCCCTCTCCTTTCAGTTCTCTAGTTTTCGCGCCTACTACTACTGCTTTGAAACTTTAAAAGTTGCCCTGGACCCAGCGTTTGAGACGTTCAAACGCTGGCGCCTTCGGTTCATCGCCATAGCTGTTGCTGCTGTTACCGGTCAGGGTCACGCCGTCGGACTGCTTTTGCAGGCCATAGGTCAGCAGGCCCACACCGGTGGAATAAATCGGGTTGCGCACGACGTCGCTCAGGCCCCGAACGCTATGCGGCACGCCCAGGCGTACCGGCATGTGGAAAATCTCTTCGGCCAGCTCTACCGCACCTTCCATCTTCGAGGTGCCGCCGGTCAGGACGATGCCCGCAGGCACCAGGTCCTCGTAGCCGCTACGACGCAGCTCGGCCTGGATCAGGGTGAACAGCTCGTCGTAGCGCGGCTCGACCACTTCGGCCAGGGCCTGGCGCGACAGCTCGCGCGGCGGACGGTCGCCGACGCTTGGCACCTTGATGGTTTCGCCGGCACTGGCCAGCTTGGCCAGGGCGCAGGCGTAACGGATCTTGATCTCTTCGGCGTACTGGGTCGGAGTACGCAGGGCCATGGCGATGTCGTTGGTCACCTGGTCGCCGGCAATCGGGATTACCGCGGTGTGACGGATCGCGCCTTCGGTGAAGATGGCGATGTCGGTGGTGCCGCCACCGATGTCCACCAGGCACACGCCCAGTTCTTTCTCATCGTCGGTCAGCACCGAGTAGGCCGAAGCCAGCTGCTCGAGGATGATGTCGTCGATTTCCAGGCCGCAGCGACGCACGCACTTCTCGATGTTCTGCGCAGCATTGACGGCGCAGGTCACCACGTGGACCTTGGCTTCCAGACGCACGCCGGACATGCCCAGTGGCTCGCGCACGCCTTCCTGGTTGTCGATCACGTAGTCCTGCGGCAGGGTGTGCAGCACCCGCTGGTCGGCCGGAATGGCGACCGCCTGGGCGGCGTCGAGGACGCGTTCCAGGTCCGCCGAACTCACTTCACGGTCGCGGATGGCGACGATGCCGTGGGAGTTCAGGCTGCGGATGTGATTGCCGGCCACGCCAACGAAAGCCGAGTGAATCCGGCAGCCGGCCATCAGCTGGGCTTCTTCCACCGCGCGCTGGATCGACTGCACGGTCGATTCGATATTGACCACCACGCCCTTCTTCAGCCCGCGTGATGGATGGGTGCCGATACCGACGATCTCCAGGGTGCCGTCGGCCGCGACTTCGCCGACCAGCGCCACTACCTTGGAGGTGCCGATATCCAGCCCGACGATCATTTTGCCGCTATGCGCATTTGCCATGGTCCTGCCTCTCTCTAATTCTTCGCAACGGCGGGTTGGGCCGTCGTCGGTGCAATCGGTTCCCGCCAGCCAACGGCCAGGCCATTGGCGTAACGCAGATCGATGCGGGCGATGTTCGTGATCTGTTCTTTGAGTGTCTTGTCGTAAATGGCAATGAAGCGGCGCATCTTTTCCACCAGATGATCACGTCCCAGCAGCAATTCGATGCCCGGTCCGGCGCTGCCGGCGCCCGTGGTCAGAAACCAGCTGCCACGCTCGCGCAACTCCAGCCGTGCAATCGAAAAGCCCATTGGCCGCAACATCTGGCTCAGTACCTGATATTGCTGCATTACTTGTTGCTGCGCCCGCTGCGGCCCGAACAGCTGCGGCAGGTGCTCGTAGTTGGCCAGCTCGCGCGGGGTGAAGGCCTGGCCCTGGTTATTGAGCAAGGCTTCTTCGCCCCAACGCGCCACCGGCAACTGTTCTTCCAGGCGGATCACCACCTCGTCCGGCCACACCCGGCGAACCTCGGCGTGGGCGATCCAGGGCATCTGCTCCAGTTCCGCACGCATGCTGGCCAGGTCGACGGTGAAGAAGCTGGCCGCCACATAGGGGGCGATTCGCTGCTGCACCGCCTGCTGGCTGATGTAGCTGAGGTCGCCCTGCACGGCGATCTTGGTGATCGGCCGGTCGGCGTAGGGCATCAGGCGTTGCGCGCCTTCATAGGCGCCAAAGCCTGCGGCCACCAGCAGTACCGGCCAGAGCAGTCGCTTGAAAATGCTGAAGTTGGCCTTGGGCAGGCGCGCCGACAGTGGCTCCTTGGCCACCATCCGGCTGGCACCACGCGGCACCGGCTTGCTACGGCCGGTGGCGGGTTGCTGATGACGTAACATCGCGCCTTGCATGGGCTTAACCTCGCGACTCTACGCTGGCTGCCAGGATCGCCAGCACCAGTTGCTGGAAATCGAGGCCGGCCGCGCGCGCCGCCATAGGGACCAGGCTGTGATCCGTCATGCCTGGTGCGGTGTTGACTTCGAGCAGCCAGAAACGCCCCTGCTCGTCCTGCATCACGTCCAGCCGACCCCAGCCAGCGATGCCGATGGCGTCGCAGGCGCGGGCGGTCAGGTCGATCAGCTCCTGTTCCTTGCTCGCCTCCAGACCGCACGGAATGCGGTACTGGGTATCGTTGGCGATGTACTTGGCGTCGTAGTCGTAGAAGGTGTGCGGGGTACCCAGGGCGATCGGCGGCAACACCTGGCCGCGCAGTACGGCGACGGTGAACTCCGGACCGTGGATCCACTGCTCCACCAATACTTGCGAGTCGTAGGTAGCGGCGTCTTTCCAGGCGGCGATCAATTCGTCGACGCTGGTCACTTTCGCCATCCCGATACTGGAACCTTCATGGGCCGGTTTGACGATCAAAGGGAAGCCCAGTTCCGCGCCCGCAGAAATACAGTCAGCCTCGCTGCTCAGCACCGCGTGACGCGGGGTCGGAATGCCCAGGCTCTGCCACACCTGCTTGGTGCGCAGCTTGTCCATGGCCAGTGCCGAGGCGAGGATGCCGCTGCCGGTATAAGGGATGCCCAGGCATTCGAGCAGGCCCTGCATGCTGCCGTCTTCACCGCCACGACCGTGGAGGATGATGAAGGCGCGGTCGATCTTCTCGCTTTGCAGGCGGTCGAGCAGGTCGTCACCCACATCGATGCCCACCACGTCGACGCCAGCGCCACGCAGCGCTTCGATCACCGCGGCACCGGATTTCAGCGATACCGGACGTTCGGCGCTCTTGCCGCCATAGAGCACGGCAACGCGACCGAAGTCTTGCACGGCGAGGGTCGAATGCAGCTTGGCGTATTGGTTATCAGTCATTTCGACTTCCCCTGACTGGCAACGGCACCAGCGAACAACGGACTCTTGAGTAATTGCGGGGCCAGGCCACCGATGTCACCGGCGCCCTGGCACAGCAGGATGTCGCCGGCGCGCAGCAGCGGCTTGACCAGCGGCGCCAGCTCGATGCCGCGCTCGATGTAGATCGGGTCGAGCTGGCCACGCTGACGGATGCTGTGGCACAGCTGGCGGCTGTCGGCACCGGGAATCGGCTCTTCGCCGGCCGGGTAGACCTCCATCAACAGCAGGACGTTGGCATCGGCCAGGACCTGGACGAAATCGTCGTACAGGTCGCGGGTGCGGCTGTAGCGGTGCGGCTGGTAGACCATCACCAGGCGGCGCTCCGGCCAGCCACCGCGCACGGCCTTGATCACCGCGGCCACTTCGGTCGGGTGATGGCCATAGTCGTCGACCAGCATCACGCTGCCACCGTCCACCGGCAGTTCGCCGTAGACCTGGAAGCGTCGCCCTACCCCCTGGAAGCCCGACAGGCCCTGGACGATGGCTTCGTCGCTGATGCCTTCGTCGGTGGCAATGGCGATGGTCGCCAGGGCGTTGAGCACGTTGTGGTTGCCCGGCATGTTGACCGACACATCCAGCGGCTCGCGGTCGCGGCGCAGCACGGTGAAGTGGGTCTGCATGCCCGACTGGCGAACATTGATCGCACGTACGTCGGCTTCTTCGCTGAAGCCGTAGGTGACCGCCGGCCGCTTGACCTGCGGCAGGATCTCGCGCACCACCGGGTCGTCCAGGCACATCACCGCCAGTCCGTAGAACGGCAGGTTGTGGAGGAACTCGACGAAGGTTTTCTTCAGCTTGTTGAAGTCGCCTTCGTAGGTCGCCATGTGGTCGGCGTCGATGTTGGTCACCACCGCCACCAGCGGCTGCAGGTGCAGGAAGCTGGCATCGCTCTCGTCGGCTTCGGCGATCAGGTAGCGGCTGGTACCGAGCTGGGCATTGGTGCCGGCTGCATTGAGGCGGCCACCGATGACGAAGGTCGGGTCCAGGCCACCGGCGGCGAACACCGAGGCCAGCAGGCTGGTGGTGGTGGTCTTGCCGTGGGTGCCGGCGACGGCGATGCCGTGGCGGTAGCGCATCAGTTCGGCGAGCATTTCGGCACGCGGCACCACCGGAATGCGTCGCTCAAGGGCGGTGGCCACTTCCGGGTTGGCGGTGTTGATCGCGCTGGAGACCACCAGTACATCGGCGCTGGCAGCGTTCTCGGCGCGGTGGCCGATGAAGATCTCGGCGCCGAAGGACTCCAGGCGCTCGGTGACCGGCGAGGTCTTGAGGTCGGAACCCGACACCTGGTAGCCCAGGTTCAGCAGCACCTCGGCGATCCCGCACATGCCCACGCCGCCGATACCGACGAAGTGAATGCGGCGGATGCGGCGCATTTCCGGTTGTGGCATGGCTTTCTGGCTCTCAACCATGGGCCACCTCCAGACAGATATCGACCACGGTGCGGGTGGCCGCAGGTTTTGCCAGGCGCCGGGCAGTGGCGGCCATGGTGGTGAGTTTTTCCGGTTGCATCAGCACCTCGTTCAGGCGTTCAGCGAGTTCCGCTGCGCCGGTTGTCGCTTGTGGCATCAGGAAGGCAGCGCCTTCGCGGGCCAGATAATGGGCGTTGTGGGTCTGGTGATCGTCGATGGCATGGGGCAAGGGCACCAGCATCGATGGCAAGCCGGCCGCAGCCAGCTCACTGACGGTCAGCGCGCCTGCGCGGCAGACCACCAGATCGGCCCAGCCATAGGCTTGGGCCATGTCCTTGATAAACGGTTCGACCTGAGCCTCGACGCCAGCCTCACGGTAGCGCTGGGCGGTAATCTGGTCGTGCTGCTTGCCGGCCTGGTGGAATACCTGCGGACGAATGTCCTCAGGCACCCGGGCCAGGGCCTGGGGCAGCAGTTTGTTCAGCGGTTCGGCGCCCAGGCTTCCGCCGAGCACCAGCAAGCGTGGCTGACGCGCGCCCAGGGGCTCGCGCGGGGTGTCCATGAACAGCTCGCTGCGCACCGGGTTGCCGGTGGTGCGCAGTTTGTCCGAAGCACTGAAAGTGC
Organism: Pseudomonas sp. BJa5; assembly: GCF_030272875.2. Lineage (NCBI taxonomy): Bacteria > Pseudomonadati > Pseudomonadota > Gammaproteobacteria > Pseudomonadales > Pseudomonadaceae > Pseudomonas > Pseudomonas sp. BJa5. The sequence continues at coordinate 77,839 of NZ_JALRNG020000027.1, read as the reverse complement.
CGGGGAAAGCTTCGCAGACTCGGCCGGCCAAGGGCACCAGCAGCCGATTGGCGGTACCGGCGCGGGCATTCTGCTCATGCACTACCACAGGCACGCCGCAGAGCCTGGCGGCCACGCCGCCGGGGCCGGTCACATAACCGCCGAAGCCAACCACGCAGACCGGCTTGAGCTGACGCATGATGCGCCGGGCCTGGAGCACGGCCTTGACCAGGGTGAACGGCGCCTTGAGCAGCGACAGCTTGCCCTTGCCACGCAGGCCGGTGACATTGATCAGGTGCAGTTGCAGGCCCGCCTGGGGCACCAGCTCGTTCTCGATGCCACGCGGGGTGCCCAGCCAGTGCACGGTGTAACCGCGGGCCTGGAACTCACGGGCACAGGCCAGCGCCGGGAACACGTGGCCCCCGGTGCCGCCTGCCATGATCAGTACGTTCTTGCCGTTAGCGGCCATGATGCGGCTCCTCGGCAAAATCGCTCTCGTTGAATTCGTGTTCTTCGCTCCCCAGGTGGGTGCGACTCTCCCATTCGATCCGCAGCAACAGCCCGACACAGGCGCAGCAGATCACCAGGGAGCTGCCGCCGTAGCTGAGGAACGGCAGGGTCAGGCCTTTGGTCGGCAACAGGCCGACGTTCACGCCGATGTTGATCAGGAATTGACCGATCCACAGGAACGCCAGGCCGAAGGCCATGTAGGCGGCGAAGAACTGTTTGGCTTTCTCGGCCCACAGGCCGATGTACAGCGCACGCACGGTAACGAACACGAACAGCGCCACGGTCACCAGCGAGCCGACCACCCCCAGCTCTTCGGCCAGTACCGAGAACACGAAGTCGGTGTGCGCTTCAGGCAGGTAGAACTGCTTCTGGACGCTGTTGCCCAGGCCTACGCCCAGCCACTCGCCACGACCGAAGGCGATCAGCGCCTGGGTCAGCTGGTAGCCGGAGCCGAACTGGTCGGACCAGGGGTCGGTAAAGGTAACCAGTCGTGCCATCCGGTACGGCTGGGCCTGGACCAGGACGAACACCGCGCCCACCGCCAGCAGCACCATCAGGCTGAAACGGAACAACCCCACCCCGCCGAGGAACAGCATCGCCGCTGCCGCGCCCATCATCACCACGGTGGCACCGAAGTCCGGCTCCATCAGCAGCAGGCCGGCCATGGGCAGCAGCACGATGAACGGCTTGAAGAAGCCCATCCAGCTTTCGCGTACTTCCTTCTGGCGGCGCACCAGGTAGCCGGCCAGGTAAATGACCACGAAGACCTTGGCAATTTCCGAAGGCTGCACGTTGAAGAAACTGAAACCGATCCAGCGCATCGAACCGTTCACTTCACGACCGATGCCCGGCACCAGTACCAGCACCAGCAGGCCGAAGGCGCCGACCAGCATGGTGAAGCCCATCTTCTGCCAGGTGGCAATCGGGACCATCATGGTGACGATGCACGCCCCCACACCGATGAGGACGTACACCAGGTGGCGGAACATGTGGTACAGCGGGTTGCCCGATTGCGCCGCGGCCACTTCCGAAGAGGCCGAGGTGATCATCACCAGGCCAAGCCCCAGCAACGCCAGGCAACCGGCGAGCATGGCAAAGTCGAGGTCGATGCCACGTCCGCTGACCAGCGGTGACGGATAGGGCTTGATGATGCCGAAGATCATGCCAGCCCTCCCACGGCCTGGGCGAACAGGCGCCCACGCTCTTCAAAATTCTTGAACATGTCGAGGCTGGCGCAGGCCGGCGACAACAGCACGGCATCGCCCGGCCGGGCCTGGGCAGCAGCTTGCTCCACCGCTTCGTCGAGGGTCTTGACCCGGATCAGTGGCACGCTGTCGCCCAGCACTTGGGCCAGCCGCTCGGCGTCACGGCCCAGCAGCACCACGGCGCGGCAATGGGCGGCGACCGGCGCACGCAGGGCGGAGAAATCGGCCCCCTTGCCATCGCCACCGGCGATCAGCACCAGCTTGCCGTCGATATCGGCGCCCAGGCCTTCGATGGCGGCCAGGGCGGCACCGACGTTGGTGGCCTTGGAATCGTCGTAATAGTTCACGCCGTTGCGCTCACGCACCCACTGGCAACGGTGGGCAAGACCGGCGAAGGTGCGCAGGCTCGACAGCATGGCCTCCATCGGCAGGCCGACGGCATGGCCCAGCGCCAGCGCCGCCAGGGCGTTGGACTGGTTGTGGGCGCCACGGATCTTCAGCTCGCGCACCGGCATCAGGTTCTGGAATTCGAATGCCAGGTACTTCTCGCCGTTCTCTTCACGCAGGCCGAAGGCCTTGAAGTCCGGGGTATTCAAGCCAAAGGTCCAGCACGGTTGGCCCTCGGCCAGCAAGGGACGGCTCAGGGCATCCTGGCGGTTGACCACCACCTGACGCGCGCCACGGAAGATCCGGTGCTTGGCCAGGTGATAGGCCGGCAGGCCGCTGTAGCGGTCCATGTGGTCTTCGCTGACATTGAGCACGGTCGCCACTTCGGCATTGAGCTGGTCGGTGGTCTCCAGCTGGAAGCTGGACAGCTCCATCACGTACAGCTCGACGTCGTCGCTGAGCAGGTCCAGCGCCGGGGTACCGAGGTTGCCGCCCACGGCCACGCGCTTGCCGGCCGCAGCCGCCATCTCGCCGACCAGGGTGGTGACGGTGCTCTTGGCGTTGGAACCGCTGATGGCAATGATCGGCGCCTTGGCATTGCGGGCGAACAGTTCGATATCGCCAGACAGCTTCACCCCATGGGCAGCAGCCTGTTGCAGGGCCGGCGTGGCCAGGGCCAGGCCGGGGCTGACATACAGCTCGTCGGCGCGGCACAGGAACTCCACGTCCAGTTCGCCACAGCGCACTTCCACCTGCGGGTATTCGCGGCGCAGGGTTTCCAGCTCCGGCGGATGCTCGCGGGTGTCGGCGACCGCAAAGGCAACGCCCCGGCTCGCCAGGAAGCGAACCAGGGACATGCCGCTCTTGCCGAGGCCGACAACGATGCGGAAGTGGTCAGTAGCGATCAAGGACACGCGTTTCTACCTCAGTTTCAGGGTGGCAAGGCCGATCAGCACCAGAATCACGGTGATGATCCAGAAGCGGACGATCACCCGAGGCTCGGGCCAACCCTTGAGTTCAAAGTGGTGGTGAATCGGCGCCATGCGGAAGACGCGACGGCCGGTCAACTTGAAGGAGGCCACCTGGATCACCACCGACAGGGTCTCCATGACGAACACACCGCCCATGATGAACAGGACGATTTCCTGACGAACAATAACCGCAATGGTGCCCAGCGCCGCACCCAGTGCCAGGGCACCGACGTCGCCCATGAACACCTGGGCCGGATAGGTGTTGAACCACAGGAAGCCCAGGCCCGCGCCGATCAGCGCACCGCAGAACACGATCAGCTCGCCGGCGCCCGGCACGTAGGGAATCAGCAGGTATTCGGCGAATTTCACGTTACCCGACAGGTAGCAGAAGATACCCAGGGCGCCGCCGACCATGACCGTCGGCATGATCGCCAGGCCGTCGAGGCCGTCGGTCAGGTTCACCGCGTTGCTGGAGCCGACGATGACGAAGTAGGTCAGGACCACGAAACCGATCCCCAAGGGAATGGTGACGTCCTTGAGCATCGGCACGATCAGGGTGGTTTCGACGCTGCTTGGCGCGGTCACGTACAGGAAGATCGCCGCCCCCAGGCCGAACACCGATTGCCAGAAATATTTCCAGCGGCTCGGCAGGCCGCGGGAGTTCTTCTCGATCACCTTGCGGTAGTCGTCGACCCAGCCGATGGCGCCGAACAGCAGGGTGACGATCAGCACCACCCAGACATAACGATTGGTCAGGTCGGCCCACAGCAAGGTGCTGATGCCGATGGCCGAAAGAATCAGGGCGCCACCCATGGTCGGGGTGCCGGACTTGGACAGGTGCGACTGCGGGCCGTCATTGCGAACCGCTTGACCGATCTGGCGAATCTGCAGGGTACGGATCATCCATGGGCCCAGCCACAGGGCCAGCGACAACGCGGTCAGTACTCCGAGAATCCCGCGCAGGGACAGGTACTGGAAGACCGCGAAGCCTTTGTAGAACTGTTGCAGATACTCAGCCAGCAGCAGCAGCATTAATGTTTCTCCCCGCTGGAACCGCACAGCGCCGCCACGACGTTTTCCATCGCAGCGCTACGCGATCCCTTGATCAAAATAGTGGTGTTAGCAGCCTGCTCGTCGGCGCAAACGGCGGCGATCAGGTCGGCTTGATTAGCGAAATGTCGGGCATTGGCGCCGAACGCTGCTACCGCGTGAGCCATGTTAGGACCCACGGCATACAGTGCCGAAACCTTGTCTTTGGCGTACGCGCCTACCTGCCGATGCCCTTCCTCGGCCCACTGGCCCAATTCGCCGATATCCCCGAGCACCAGGACGGTGCGGCCGGAAAAGCCGGCGAGTATATCAACGGCAGCGCACATGGAGGTGGGGTTTGCGTTGTAAGTGTCATCGATCACCCGCACACCGTTGCCGGCCATCTGCACCACAGTGCGGCCCTTGACCGGTTGCACGTTGTTCAAGCCCTGGGCGATACCTTCAAGTGTCAGACCAAAGGCATGGGCAGCGGCTGCTGCAGCCAGGGCATTGGCGACGTTATGGGTGCCCAACAGGTTCAGTTGGACCCGCACCACGCCTTCGGCACTGTGCAGGTCGAAGGCCGGGCAACCGCGCTGATCGGCGGCGATATTGCCCGCGTAAAAGTCAGCGGCGGCGTTGTTCAGGGCGAAGGTCAGTACCCGGCGGTTGCCGGCGCGCAGCTTCCAGGTGGCGAACGCCTTGTCATCAAGGTTCAATACCGCCACGCCATCCTGACCCAGGCCTTCGAGGATCTCGCCCTTGGCTTCGACGATTTTCTCCGGGCCGCCGAACTCGCCGACATGGGCAGTACCGGCGTTGTTGATCAGCGCCACTTGCGGACGGGTCAGGCCGACGGTGTAGGCAATCTCACCGATGCGCGAAGCCCCCAGCTCGATAACCGCGGCGGTATGCTCCGGAGCCAGTTCGAGCAAGGTCAGCGGTGCACCGAGGTCGTTGTTCAGGTTGCCTCGGGTGGCCAGTACCTGGCCACGGGTGCGCAGGATGCTGGCCAGCATTTCCTTGACCGTGGTCTTGCCGCTGGAACCGGTGATGGCCGCGACCGGCTTGTCGAACGCCGCACGATTGAGCGCGCTCAGTTGACCCAGGGCCAGACGGCTGTCGGCCACCAGCAGTTGCGGCAGATCGCTGCCTGGCACTTCGCGTTCCACCAGGGCGGCAACGGCGCCCTTGGCTTTCACGTCGTCCAGATAGTCATGACCATCGAATCGCGGCCCGGCCAGGGCGACGAACAGTTGCCCGGCAACGATTGCACGGCTGTCGATGCTGACGCCGGTGAAGGTTGCATCGGCCGCCACCAGGCGACCCTGAAGGGGCGCGACCAACTGGCTGAGGGTCAATGGCTTAAGCATGGGGGGCCTCCCAGACAGCGAGGGCCTTCTCGGCCTCGACCAGATCGGAAAAATCGAGACGCTGACCGTTGATTTCCTGGTAGTCCTCATGGCCCTTGCCAGCGAGCACGATGACATCGTCGGCGCCCGCACTGGCAATGAGTTGGGCAATTGCCGGACCACGACCGCTGACGAATTCGACGACATCGGCCTTGGCAAAGCCCGGGCGAATGTCGGCGAAGATCTGCTGCGGATCTTCCGTACGCGGGTTGTCGTCGGTGACCAGTACCCGATCGGCCAGGCGTTCGGCCACTTCGGCCATCAGCGGACGCTTGCCGCGATCGCGATCGCCACCACAGCCGAACAGGCACAGCAGCTGGCCGCGGGCATGGGGACGCAATGCCTGGAGAACCTGTTCCAGGGCATCGGGGGTGTGGGCATAGTCGACCACCACCAGCGGCTTGCTGCCGCCACCCAGGCGCTGCATGCGCCCGATCGGCCCTTGCAGGGTCGGGGTGATCTTGAGAATTTCGTCCAGCGGATAGTCCAGCGCCATCAGGGTGCCGACCGCCGCCAGCATGTTGCTGAGGTTGAAGCGACCGAGCAGGCGACTGCGCAGGGTACGCTCACCCTGGACGGTAACGATCACCGCACGCACGCCATCGTCATCGAAATGCGCTTCGCGGCAGTACAGCGACGCTGCGCTGTCCTTGAGGCTGTAGCTGATCAGGCGCGACTCGACATGCTCGGTGGCCAGGCGGCGACCGAAATCGTCATCGAGGTTGACCACCCGGCAACGCAGGTTCGGCCAGGCGAACAGACGCGCCTTGGCGTCTTCGTAGGCCTGCATGCTGCCGTGGTAATCCAGGTGATCGCGGGACAGGTTGGTCATCACCGCGATGTCGAATTCCAGCGCCGCGACCCGGCCCTGGTCCAGGGCATGGGAAGAGACTTCCATGGCCACGGCCTTCGCCCCGCCCTTGCGCAGGTCGTTGAGGGTGGCCTGTACGGCGATCGGGTCCGGGGTGGTCAGGCGACCGCTTTGCAACTCGCCATAGAAGCCGGTGCCCAGGGTGCCGATCAGGCCGCAACGCTGGCCCAGTTTGTCCAGGGCCTGCGCCACCAGTTGGGTGACGCTGGTCTTGCCGTTGGTGCCGGTGACACCGACCAGGTCCAGCTGGCGGCTTGGCTCGCCATAGAAGCGACCGGCGATGTCCGACAGCTGGGCGATCAGACCCTTGACCGGGATCAGCGGTACTTCGGTGATCGGCAGCACGGTGGCGCCTTCGGCTTCGTAGGCAACGGCCGCTGCCCCGCGCTTGAGTGCGTCGGCAATGTGATCACGACCATCGACCCGCGCGCCCGGCACGGCCAGGAACAGGTCGCCCGGACGGATATTGCGGCTGTCCAGGGTCAGCTCACGGATCAACGGATCGCGGCTGGCCTGGGCGAAAAGCTTGCTCAATGGCATTGTCATTAACCGCGCCCTCCCTTGGCGGGCGCAGCATTGACCTGCTGCTGTGGAGTCGCCGGTGGCAGGTTGTCCGGCGGAACGTTCATCAGGCGCAAGGTGCCCGACATGACTTTGCTGAAGACGGGGGCCGATACCAGGCCACCGAAGTAGCCGCCCTTGCTCGGCTCATCGATGACCACGACCACGGCATAGCGCGGATCGCTCATCGGGCCGAAGCCGGCGAACAGCGAGCGGTAGGCGTTCTCGGTATAGCCCTTGGAGCCGATGGTGGCCTTACGGGCGGTACCGCTCTTGCCACCGACGTGGTAGGACGGCACCTGGGCACGGAACACACCGCGCGGCGCTTCGATCACCTGCTGCAGCATGCCCTGGATGGTTTCGGCGGTTTCCTTCGGCACCACCTGGGTCGACTCCGGCGCCTTGTCGACCTTGAGGATGCTCAGCGGCACCATCTTGCCGTCGTTGGCCAGGGCCGCGTAGGCGTGCACCAGTTGCAGCGCGGTCACCGACAGGCCATAGCCATAGGACAGGGTCGCGGTTTCGGCCTTGCGCCACTCGCGGTGGTTCGGCAGGTTGCCGACCCGCTCACCCGGGAAACCCAGGCCGGTGTACTGGCCCAGGCCCAACTGGGACATCACCCGGTAGATGGATTCGCCGCCGATGTCGAAGGCGATCTTGCTCATTCCGACGTTACTGGAGTTGATCAGGATGCCGGTCAGGTCGAGGATCGGACCTTCGCTCTTGGACACGTCACGAATGGTGTAACGCCCCAGCTGCAAGGTGCCCGGGTAGACCTCGACCTTGTCGGTCGGCTTCCAGCGCCCGCTCTGCAGTGCCGCACTCATTGACAACGGTTTTACCGTCGAGCCCGGCTCGAACACGTCGATGATCGCCCGGTTACGCATGGCGGCCGGGAACATGCTGCGGCGGTTGTTCGGGTTGTAGGTGGGCTGGTTGACCATGGCCAGCACTTCGCCGGTCTTGACGTCCATGATCACCAGGCTGCCGGCCTTGGCTTCCTGCTCGGCGATGGCGTTGCGCAGCTCGCGGGTCGCCAGGTATTGCAGGCGCAGGTCGATGGACAACGCCAAGGTCTTTCCGGCCTTGGCGTTTTTGGTTACCTGGATGTCTTTGATCAGCCGGCCGCGCCGGTCCTTGATGACCTGTCGCTTGCCGGGCACCCCGGCCAGCCATTCATCGTAGGCCAGCTCCACCCCTTCGCGACCATGGTCATCGAGGTCGGTAAAACCGACCATGTGCGCAGCGACATCGCCCGCCGGATAGAAACGACGGAATTCCTCGATGCCATAGACACCGGGGACTTTCAGGTCGAGCACCATCTGCCCTTGTTCCGGGGTCAGGCCACGGACCAGGTAGATGAACTCCTTGCCGGCATTCTGCTCCAGGCGTTGGGTCAGTTGTTGTGGATTCTGCTTGATGGCAGCGGCCAGTGCCGGCCAGCGCTCCTTGGATGCCTGCATTTCCTTGGGGTTGGCCCACAGGGTGGTCACCGGGGTACTGACCGCCAGCGGCTCTCCGTTACGGTCGGTAATCAGTCCGCGGTGCGCAGGAATCGGAATGTGCCGCAGGCTGCGGGCATCGCCCTGGCCCTTGAGGAAGTCTCGGTCGACCACCTGCAGGTCGATGATCCGCCAGGCGATCGCGCCGACCATCACCGCCAGCAGGCCGATGACCACGCGAAAACGCCACGGATAGAGTGCACCTTCGAGCTTCATCATGGCGCCACCATCCGTACTTCGTCGGCGGCGGGAATGCGCATCTGCAACTGCTCGCTGGCCAGGTTCTCGATACGGCTATGGGCCGTCCAGGTGCTCTGCTCCAGGATCAACCGGCCCCACTCGGCCTGGGCCTTGTCGCGCTCGCTCAGCTCACCGTAAAGGGTATTGAGCAGCTGACGGTTCCAGTGCGCGCTGTACGACACCGCCACCGAAGAAACGAGCACGGCAATGAACAGCAGAAGCATCAGGAAGCTTCCGCTTGGCAGCGGCTTGGCGAACAGGCGGCTCACCGCAGCTTCTCGGCAACGCGCATGACCGCACTGCGCGCACGTGGGTTGGCCTTGAGCTCGGCGTCGGAGGCGAACTGCGCCTTGCCGTGCACCTTGATCCGCGGTTCGAAAGGCTTGTGCTGCACCGGCAGGTTGCGCGGCAGGTTATCGGCTTCACCCTTGACCAGCTTGCGCATGAACAGTTTGACGATACGGTCTTCCAGGGAATGGAAGCTGATCACCACCAGGCGCCCGCCGACCTCCAGGGCATCGAGGGCCGCTTCGAGACCGGTTTCCAGGTCGCCCAGTTCGTTGTTGACGTGAATGCGCAGGCCCTGGAAGGCGCGGGTAGCCGGATTCTTGCCCTTTTCCCAGGCCGGGTTGGCGACCTTGAGCACTTCCGCAAGGTCGGCGGTACGGGTGAAGGGTTTCTCTTCGCGGCGCAGTACCACGGCACGGGCCATGCGCTTGGCAAAACGCTCTTCGCCGTATTCCTTGAAGACCCGGGCGATTTCTTCTTCCGCTGCGGTGGCGATGAACTCGGCGGCGCTGACGCCACGGCTCGGATCCATGCGCATGTCCAGCGGACCGTCATTGAGGAAGCTGAAGCCGCGCTCGGGGTCATCCAGCTGCGGCGAGGACACGCCGAGGTCGAGCAGGATGCCGCTGACTTTTCCAGCGATACCGCGCTCGGCCACTTCCGAACCCAGCTCGGCAAAACTGCGTTGCACAATGACAAAGCGGCCGTCTTCGGCCGCCAGCGCTTGCCCGGTGGCAATCGCTTGTGGATCTTTGTCGAAACCCAGCAGCCGGCCCTGGGGCCCGAGCTTGCTGAGAATCAGCCGGCTGTGCCCGCCGCGCCCGAAGGTGCCATCCAGATAGCAGCCATCGGCGCGTACGGCGAGAGCCTCGACGGCTTCGTCAAGCAGTACGGTGATGTGGTTAAAGCCGCTATCTATAGTCACAGGATCAAATCACGCAGTTCATCAGGCATGGCGCCCGGTTGTTGAATAGCTGCAAGGTCGGCTGCCGAAACCGCGTTCCAGGCATCCTCGTCCCACAGTTGAAATTTGTTCAGTTGCCCCACCAGCATTGCCTTCTTGTCGAGCTTGGCGTACTCGCGCAAACGCGGAGGCACCAGGAAACGCCCACTGCCATCCAGCTCCAGATCCACCGCATTGCCGATCAGCAGACGCTGCAGGCGACGGTTCTCTTCACGCAAGGACGGCAAGGCGCGTAACTTGGCTTCAATCAGTTCCCACTCATCGAGCGGGTAGACACACAGGCAGGGATCCACCGCATCGATGGTCACGATCAGTTGCCCGGAACTACGCGAATCAAGCTCGTCACGGTACCGGCTCGGCATAGCGAGACGGCCCTTGGCGTCGAGGTTGATGGCGTTGGCTCCGCGGAACACGGCTGCAAATCCCCACTTGTTAGCTTTTTTGTGTCAGAAAACCCACTTCGTGCCACTTTCTGCCACTTGCGCACACTATAGGAATCCGCCCACCACACCGTCAAGGCACGCCTATAAGGAAATCCCTTACAGATCGGAGATTTAGCGCGATGTAGGGCTATGAGGGAAAAAACCGAGGGGGAATTTTTGGCAAGAAAATCAAAGTCACTCAGGCGAATAGAGTGCACAGTTAAAGTAATTTATTAAGAGTAAGATTTTTTCGGCATTACAAAGACGCATCTGCTATCGATTCAAGCAGGAAGGGAGGTGGAGAGTCGATCTGTAAGCCGGGTTCTGTCGAGGACAGTCATTCCTCTACGACGGCCATCACTGGACGCCTTTAGCAACCTACCCGGTTCCAACGCGGGCCGCGCCATATGGAACCCTATTTGGTCTTGCTCCGAGTGGGGTTTACCTAGCCACGAACTGTTACCAGTCGTGCGGTGCGCTCTTACCGCACCTTTTCACCCTTACCGGCACCGAAGTGCTTAGGCGGTTGTTTTCTGTGGCACTTTCCGTAGGCTCGCGCCCCCCAGGCGTTACCTGGCACTCTGCCCTATGGAGCCCGGACTTTCCTCCCCCCTCTTTTGCGGAACAAAAGAAGGCAGCGACTGTCCGATCGACTCTCCGCCGCAAAGGTTAACGGTAGCGGCGCTCAAGAACAAGTAATAATGCACATAGTGGCATTGCGCAACTATTGTGCTTTCTGTTTTTCCAGCGCGGCCTGGTACAGCAGGTTCTTGCGCACTCCGGTGATTTCCGCCGCCAGGGCCGCTGCCCGCTTGAGCGGCATCTCCGCCAGCAACAGGTCCAGCACCCGCATCGCCTCGCTGCTGACCGCCTGCTCGCCTTCCGGCGCCGTCCAGCCAGCCACCAGCACCACGCATTCACCGCGCTGCTGATTGCTATCGGCCTCGACGAACGCGCACAGCTCACCCAGCGGCAGGCCCTTAAGGGTTTCGAAGGTCTTGGTCAGCTCCCGCGCCAGCAGTGCAGGGCGATCCGCGCCGAACACCTGCTGCATGTCTTGCAGGCATTCGAGAATCCGGTGCGGCGCTTCGTAGAAGATCAAGGTGCGTGGTTCTTCCTTGAGCTGGCTCAGGCGCGCCTTGCGTCCAACCGACTTGGCCGACAGGAAGCCTTCGAAAATGAAACGGTCCGACGGCAGCCCCGCGGCCGACAACGCCGCGATCAAGGCACAGGCGCCCGGCACAGGCACCACCTGGATACCTGCCGCGCGCGCCTGGCGCACCAGGTGATAACCAGGATCGGAGATCAATGGCGTACCCGCATCGGAAATCAGCGCCACATTGTCACCGGCCAGCAGGCGGGTGAGGAAGCGACTGCCTTCGTCGCGCTCGTTGTGCTCATGGCACGCCGCCAGCGGCGTATCGATGCCGAAGTGCTGCAACAGGCGGATCGAATGGCGGGTGTCTTCGGCAGCGATCAGGGCGACATCGCCGAGCACTTTCAGTGCCCGCGCACTCATGTCATCCAGGTTGCCGATGGGCGTGGCCACCACGTACAGCGTGCCAGCAGTGGAATGGGAAGCCCCTGGAACATCAGTCACAGCACACACCTGTCGTCTTGGTCAAAGCGCCATTGTAGCCCGACTGTCGGCAACAATGCGTTACCGGCAACGCCGCATGACCGCGCAGCACGGCCTATATTGAAGGATTAGCGCCACCAAGATCGCGCCCCGGCCAGCGCTTGGGTACAATTGCCAGTTAATTTGATCGAGTAACAGGACCCTTACATGATCGCTTGCCTGCGGCTGTTCACAGCCCTTTGCCTCGCCGCCCTGCTGGCAGCCTGCGCCAGCTCGCCCTCGTCGAGCCTCGGCGAACTGCCACGCACCCCGGACGCCAGCATCGAGCAACTGCTGGACCAGGCCGCCACCAGCAAGACCGCCGAAGAGGCAGCCCTGCTGCGCCTGAGCGCAGCCGACCTGGCCTACCGGCAAAAGGACAACGCCCGTGCGGCGCGCATCCTCGAGCAGGTGCCGATGGACCAGCTCAAACCGGCCCAGCAGATTTTCGCCAGCACCCTGAGCGCAGAGCTGGCCATGAGCCGCAACCAGCCGAAAGCGGCCCTGAGCGCCCTGAGCCATCCAAGCATGGAGCGCCTGGGTGAACTGCCGGACGAGCAACAGGTACGCACCCGCAGCGTGCAGGCCAACGTGCTGGAAGCCAACGGCCAGACCCTGGCCGCCGCCAAGGCCCGCGTCGAGCTGGCGCCCCTGCTCAGCGGCAACGCCGCCAGCGCCAACCAGGACGCCACCTGGAACCTGATGGCCGCCCTGCCCGTCGAACAGCTGCAAACGGTCAGCACCGGCGACGACACCCTGGCCGGCTGGGCCAGCCTGGCCCTGGCAGTGAAGAACGCCGGCACCCTGGAGCAACAACAGGTCGCCATCGAGACCTGGCGCAAACAGAACCCCGAGCACCCGGCCGCCCTGCAGCTACCGCTGCCACTGGTCAAGCTCAAGGAACTGGCCAGCCAGCCGCTGACCAAGATTGCCCTGCTGCTGCCTCAGGAAGGCCAGCTGGCCGGTGTTGCCCGCGCCCTGCGCGACGGCTTCATGGCCGCGCACTTCCAGGCCCAGCAAGCGGGCCAGAAGCCGCCTGCCGTCGAAATGTTCGACAGCTCGCGCATCACTTCCCTGGATGACTTCTATCGCCAGGCCCAGGCCTCCGGCGTGCAACTGGTCGTCGGCCCGCTGGAAAAGCCGCTGGTGAAAAAACTCGCCGCCTATCCGCAACTGCCGATCACCACCCTGGCCCTGAACTACAGCGATGCCGGCAAGTCTGGTCCGCCCCAGCTGTTCCAGTTCGGCCTGGCCGCCGAAGACGAAGCCCGCGAAGTCTCGCGCCGCGCCCATGCCGACGGCATGGTCCGTGCCGTCGCCCTGGTGCCACGTGGCGAATGGGGTGACCGGGTACTCAAGGCCTTCCGCCAGGACTGGGAAGCCAAGGGTGGCACCCTGCTCGCCGCCGAACACGTCGACCAGCCCGTGGCCCTGGCCCAGCAGATCGCTGACCTGTTCCAGCTGCGCCAGAGCGAAGGCCGCGCCAAGAGCCTGCAGGACACCGTCGGTGGCGCCGTTTCGGCCCAGCCATCGCGTCGCCAGGACATCGACTTCATCTTCCTCGCTGCCACCCCGCAGCAAGGCCAGCAGATCAAGCCGACCCTGAACTTCCAGTACGCCGGTGACGTGCCGGTCTACGCCACCTCACACCTGTACAGCGCCAGCGGTGACGTCAACCAGTACAACGACATGAACGGCATCCGCTTCTGCGAAACCCCATGGCTGCTCGACACCAGCAACGCCCTGCGCCAGCAGGTCGTCAGCCAGTTCCCGCAAGCCGCCGGCAGCCTAGGCCGCCTGTACGCCATGGGCATCGATGCCTACAGCCTGGCGCCACGCCTGAGCCAGCTCAAGGCCCTGCCGGACAATCGCATCGAAGGTTTCTCCGGCAGCCTGACCATGAACGCCAACCAGCGTATCGAACGCCAGTTGCCGTGGGCCGAGTTCTCCGGCGGCCAGATCATCCGCCTGCCCGACACTCCGCGCTGATGCCGGACAGTTCGCGCCAGCGTGCAGGCCAGGCCGCCGAGCGGCATGCCCTTGAATACCTTCAGGGGCAAGGCCTGCAGCTGCTGGCGCAGAACTGGCGGTGCAAACGCGGCGAGCTTGATCTGGTCATGCTCGACAGCGATACAGTAGTATTCGTCGAGGTCCGCTATCGGTTGCATGCGGACTTTGGCGGTGCGCTCGGCAGTATCGACGGGCGCAAGCAGGACAAACTGGTGCTAGCCGCCGAGTCTTTTCTGCACAAGGAAACACGCTGGGCCAACCATCCCTGCCGTTTCGACGTGATCGCCGTGCAAGGCAGGGGCCATTCGGGCCAGGCGCTTCAATGGCTGAAAAACGCCTTCGAATGCTGACTCCACCCCTGCACCTTCACCCCTACAACTTTTTTGCTCTTTGCTTCGCGGGCTGCACAGTCATGTGCCGGGACCTTTTCTGTACACTCCCGACACGCCCGACCAGCCGCCCTACTTAAGGTCTCACTGATGGACATGCAATCCCGAATTCGCCAGCTTTTCCAGGCCAGCATCAACACCAAGCAACAGGCGATGGAAGTCCTTGCACCGCACATCGAGCAAGCCAGTCAGGTCATGGTCAACGCGCTGCTCAACGAGGGCAAGATGCTCGCCTGCGGCAACGGCGGCTCGGCCGGCGACGCCCAGCACTTCTCCTCCGAACTGCTCAACCGCTTCGAACGCGAGCGCCCGAGCCTGCCGGCCATCGCCCTGACCACCGACAGCTCGACCATCACCTCGATCGCCAACGACTACAGCTACAACGAAATATTCTCCAAACAGATCCGCGCCCTGGGCCAACCGGGTGACGTGCTGCTGGCGATTTCGACCAGCGGTAACTCGGCGAACATAATTCAGGCGATCCAGGCCGCACATGATCGCGAAATGATTGTCGTAGCTCTGACCGGACGCGATGGCGGCGGCATGGCTTCGCTGCTGCTGCCTGAAGACGTCGAGATTCGCGTACCGGCCAACGTCACTGCACGTATCCAGGAAGTCCACCTGCTGGCGATCCATTGCCTCTGCGATCTGATCGACAGCCAATTGTTCGGGAGTGAAGAATGACCCCTAACCGCCTCGGCCTGATGGCCCTGACCCTGTGCCTGAGCCTGACCGGCTGCAGCTCGGTCCTCACCGCCACTCGCGACAACCCGATCGAAGACGATCGCGGCACCCGCACCTTCGGCAGCAAGATCGACGACTCGCTGATCGAAACCAAGGTCGCGGTCAACGTAGCCAAGGCCAGCCCGGACCTGGACAAGAGCTCGCACATCGTTGTCAGCAGCTTCAACGGCGTCGTCCTGCTGGCCGGCCAGACCCCGCGCGCCGACCTCAAGAACCTGGCCGGACAGGCCGCAGGCCAGGTCCAGCGGGTGAAGAAGGTCCACAACGAGCTGCAGGTAATGCCGCCCTCCTCGATCCTGGCGCGTAACAACGACGCCTGGCTGACCACCAAGATCAAGACCCAGATGCTCACCGACGCCAACATTCCCGGCACCCGTATCAAGGTGATCACCGAGAACGGCATCGTCTACATGCTCGGCCTGCTGACCCAACAGGAAGCCGCCCGCGCCACCAACCTGGTGCAGGGTGTGTCGGGCGTGCAGAAGATCGTCAAGCTGTTCGAGTACATCGACTGATCATCGCGGGGCAAGCCCGCTCCTACCCCTACTGTAGGAGCGGGCTTGCCCCGCGATAAGCCACTGTTCACCCCTGCACCTAGGAAATACCGATGAAAAACGGCCTGCTGCCAACCCTGCTGATTGGCGCCTTCGCCACCCTGGCCGGCTGCTCCACCCCCAGCCTGATCACCCTCAACGACGGCCGCGAGTTCCAGGCAGTCGACGCGCCGCGCTACGAGCGCAGCTCGGGGTTCTACGAGTTCAAGCAGCTGGATGGCAAAGTGACCCGGGTCAACAAGGACCAGGTCCGCACCATCAGCGACCTGTAAGCCGACCGGCAGACAGAAAAAAGGCGATCCTCATGGATCGCCTTTTTTGTTACTTCACCACCTTCAGGCTCGGACGCCCGGTAGGTCGTGGCGGCTGCGCATCTGGCGGACCGTCATCATCGGGCTCGACGCCGTCGTCGTCCTCGTATTCGTCATCCTCGAGCACCGGCGGCTCGAGCTCGAAGACCATGCCCTGGCCATTTTCCCGGGCATAGATACCCAGGATTGCGCCGGCAGGCACGAACAGGGTGTGGGCCACCCCGCCAAAACGCCCTTCGAAGCTCACAGCCTCGTTATCCATGTGCAGGTGACGCACAGCATTGGGCGAGATGTTCAGGACGATCTGGCCGTCGCTGGCAAAGCCCTGCGGCACCTGTACCGCAGGGTACTCGGCATTGACCAGCATGTGTGGGGTGCAGTCGTTGTCCACGATCCACTCATAGAGTGCACGTACCAAATAGGGGCGACTGGAGTTCATCGACAGCTCCTTAAAACCTAGCGCATTTCACGTTCAGCAGCGGACAGACTTGCCTGGAAGGCTTCACGGGCAAACTGTCGCTCCATGTAATCGAGCAGCGGCTTGGCCGGCCGCGGCAGCTCAATGCCCAGTACCGGCAATCGCCAGAGTATGGGCAGTAGACAACAATCGACCAGACTTTGCTCCTCACTAAGGAAACAAGGCTTGTCGGCAAACAGCGGCGACACGCCGATCAGGCTTTCGCGCAATTCCTTGCGTGCCTGCGCGCGGGCGGCCTCCTTGCTGCGCGGATCGAGAATCAGGTCGACCAGTGCACACCAGTCGCGCTGGATGCGGTGCATCAACAGCCGGCTGTTGGCTCGCGCCACCGGATAGACCGGCAGCAGCGGCGGATGCGGGTAGCGCTCGTCGAGGTATTCCATCACCACGGTCGACTCGTACAACGCCAGGTCGCGATCGACCAGGGTCGGCGCACTGCCATAGGGGTTCACTTCGACCAGCTTGGGCGGCAGGCGTCCGGGATCGACATTGATGATCTCGACGCTGACGCCCTTCTCGGCGAGAACGATGCGCACCCGATGAGAATAATGGTCAGCGGGGTCGGAGTAGCAGGCCAACCGGTTGGTCACGCCCATAGTGGTCCTCCTCGCAGATGAAATTATAGAAGCTACAAATGCAAACGCGCCCTGCAGGCACCTCCGTCGTCCAGAGGCGCCCCAGGGCGCGTTCAACTACCAGAAACTACTGCGTGATCAGTGCACGTCCTTCCAGTATTCGCGCTTGAGCAGGTAAGCGAATACGAAGAAGAAGGCCAGGTACAGCAGCACATAGGTGCCGATGCGCTGGCTTTCCAGTTTGACCGGGTTGGCCGAGTAGGCCAGGAAGGTCACCAGGTTCTTGACCTTCTCGTCGAACTGCTCTTCGGTCAGAGTACCGGATTTCGGCTCCACGGTCAGCTGGTCGCACGCTTCATGGGTCAGCGGCGTGCCGGTCAGCGGATCGTACTGCTTCTTGCCGTCGACCACAGTCTGCACCTGTTTGCAGCCAATCACCTGGTTGCCCTGCAGGCCAACCAGAACGTTGGGCATACCGACGTTCGGGAACACCTTGTTGTTCACACCCCACGGACGCGACGGGTCGGCGTAGAAGCTGCGCAGGTAGGTGTACAACCAGTCGGTGCCGCGCACGCGGGCCACCAGGGTCAGGTCGGGCGGCGCGGCGCCGAACCAGGCCTTGGCGTTTTCAGGTTGCATGCCGATCTTCATGTGATCGCCAATCTTGGCACCGGTGAACACCAGTTTCTCGAGCATCAGCTCGTGAGGGATGCCCAGGTCGTCGGCAACCCGCTCATAACGCTGGAACTTGGCGCTGTGGCAACCCATGCAATAGTTTGCAAAGGTCCGGGCACCGTCCTGCATGGCGGCCTTGTCGGCCAGATCGATATCGACCTTGTCCAGCACCAGGCCGTGTTCGGCCGCGAAGGTCAGCGTGGGCATCACTGCCAGAATCAATGCTGCAAATAGCTTTTTCATCAGCCAGTCACCCTTTCCGGAACCGGTTTGGTCTTCTCAAGCCTGGTGTAGAACGGCATCAGAATGAAGTAGGCGAAATACAGGAAGGTACATACCTGCGACAGCAACGTACGGCCCGGGGTCGGCGCCAGTACGCCCAGCACGCCGAGGATCACGAACGAGATGCAGAACACCACCAGCCAGGCCTTGCTCATCCAGCCTTTGTAGCGCATGGACTTGACCGGGCTGCGGTCGAGCCAGGGCAGGACGAACAGCACGGCAATCGCGGCGCCCATGGCGATAACGCCCAGGAGCTTGTCCGGAACCGCCCGCAGGATCGCGTAGAACGGGGTGAAGTACCAGACCGGGGCAATGTGCTCAGGGGTCTTGAAGGCGTTGGCCTGCTCGAAGTTCGGTTTTTCCAGGAAGTAACCGCCCATTTCCGGGAAGAAGAACACCACGGCGCAGAACACGAAGAGGAACACGACGACGCCGACGATGTCCTTCACGGTGTAGTAAGGGTGGAAGGCGATGCCGTCGAGCGGCACACCGTTCTCGTCCTTGAGCTTCTTGATGTCGACGCCATCAGGGTTGTTCGAACCCACTTCGTGCAGTGCCAGGATGTGCAGCACCACCAGGCCGAGGATGACGATCGGCAGGGCTACCACGTGCAGGGCGAAGAAGCGGTTCAGGGTGATGCCGGAGATCAGGTAGTCACCGCGGATCCACTGGGTCAGGTCGTCGCCAATCACCGGAATGGCACCGAACAGCGAGATGATCACCTGGGCACCCCAGTAGGACATCTGGCCCCATGGCAGCAGGTAACCCATGAAGGCTTCTGCCATCAGCGCCAGGTAGATCAGCATGCCGAACACCCAGACCAGTTCGCGAGGCTTCTGGTACGAACCGTACAGCAGGCCGCGGAACATGTGCAGGTAGACGACGATGAAGAATGCCGAGGCGCCGGTGGAGTGCAGGTAGCGCAGGATCCAGCCGTACTCGACGTCACGCATGATGTATTCGACCGAGGCGAACGCCTCTTCGGCCGACGGGGTGAAGCTCATGGTCAGCCAGACACCGGTGACGATCTGGTTGACCAGAACGAGCAGTGCCAGCGACCCGAAGAAGTAGAAGAAGTTGAAGTTCTTCGGTGCGTAATACTTGCTGAGATGGTCTTCCCACATCTTGGTCGCGGGGAAGCGGGCGTCAACCCAGTCCATGAACTTACTCATCACGCGTTCTCCTGATCGACGCCGACGACAATGATGTCGTCCGACTCATAAGAGTGCGGCGGCACTGGCAGATTGAGCGGCGCCGGCTGGGATTTGTAGACGCGGCCAGCCAGGTCGTAGTGGGAACCGTGGCACGGGCAGAAGTAACCGCCGACCCACTTGGGACCCAGGTCGACAGGGGCGACTTCAGGACGGAAGGTCGGCGAGCAGCCCAGGTGGGTGCACAGGCCGACCAGCACCAGGATTTCCGGCTTGATCGCGCGGTTTTCCGGGTTGACGTAGGTGGGCTGGACCGATGCTTTGGACTCGGGGTCGGAGAGGTCGCCAGTGATCTTCTTGAGGTTGCCGAGGATCTCCTCGGTGCGACGGACGATGAAGACCGGCTGGCCACGCCATTCAGCAATCATCTGCTGGCCTGGCTCAACCTTGGCGATATTGACCTTCACCGGTGCACCTGCGGCTTTCGCCTTGGCACTGGGGAACCATGACCCCACGAACGGGACCGCAGCCCCCACCGCTCCTGCAGCACCCACCACGGACGTGGCTGCTACGAGGAAGCGACGCCGGCCTGCATTGACGCCGTCATTGCTCATTCAGTCCTCTCCCATCAGCTTTATGGCCTGTTACAACAGGCATCTACTAAGTAATTTCTGAACTGCTAAAAGTTGCCGCATGGTAATGAAAAGACCCTTCTCTGACAAGGTGATTAGCCGTGGCAAAGGGCTGCATCCCTTATAGCACTTGACCTGCGTCTATGCGGCAAGTTGTCACAGCGAAAACCAACATGCTTTATTCAAGACATAAAAAAAGCCCGGTTCCACTGGAACCGGGCTTTTTTTGAACGCCGAAGCGAAATTAACGCTTGGAGTACTGTGGACGCTTACGTGCTTTACGCAGACCCACTTTCTTACGCTCGACTTCACGAGCGTCGCGGGTGACGTAGCCAGCACGACGCAGAGCGCCACGCAGGGTTTCGTCGTAGTCCATCAGTGCACGGGTGATACCGTGACGGATCGCACCAGCCTGGCCGCTGACACCACCACCGATAACGGTGACGTAGATGTCGAACTTCTCGGTGGTCTCGGTCAGTTCCAGCGGCTGGCGAACGACCATGCGCGCGGTTTCACGACCGAAGAAGGTGTCGAGAGGACGGTTGTTGATGGAGATGTTACCGGTACCTGGACGCAGGAAAACGCGAGCGGTTGCGGTCTTGCGACGGCCAGTGCCGTAATTTTGAGTCGCCGACATAATGAACTATTCCGTTAAATCTTCAGTTCTTGGGGCTGCTGAGCAGTATGAGGGTGAGTAGCGCCCGCATAGACTTTCAGCTTACGGTACATGTCGCGACCCAGCGGGTTCTTCGGCAGCATGCCTTTAACCGCGGTCTCGATCACGCGCTCTGGGGCCTTGGCGATCAACTTCTCGAAGTTGATTTCCTTGATACCGCCCGGGAAGCCGGAGTGGGAGTAGTACATCTTGTCCGAAGTCTTGGCACCAGTGACACGGATCTGCTCGGCGTTGATGACGACGATGTAGTCGCCGGTGTCAACGTGAGGAGTGTATTCTGGCTTGTGCTTGCCACGCAGACGGCTAGCGATTTCGGTAGCCAGACGACCCAGGGTCTGACCAGCGGCGTCAACTACGAACCAGTCGCGCTTTACTGTTTCCGGTTTAGCAGTAAAAGTTTTCATTCTTTAAAGCCTCAGGGGCCGCCCAGCGAAAATAAGACGGCGAATCTTACTGGATAGTGCGTACCTTGACAAGCAAGGACACAGCCGCACACGGACGCTATCGGGGGCTCGGGTCAGCGCGTCCAATATTCGGCAGGGTTCTTCTACGGGCGGGGCATCACTTCCGCACCGCGGAGAGGGGCTGAATTATCCAGATTGCGAAAAAAAATTCAACCTGCTTTTATGCTTCTTTTGCCAGGGAGAAGCCGATGGAATACCGCCAGCTGGGCCGTACCGACCTCAATGTCAGCGCCCTGTGCCTGGGCACCATGACCTGGGGCGAGCAGAACGAACAGGCCGAGGCGTTCGCCCAGATCGAACGCGCCAAAGCCGCCGGCATCAACTTCATCGACACCGCCGAGATGTACCCGGTGCCGCCCCGCCCGGAAACCTACGCCGCCACCGAACGGATCATCGGCAACTGGTTCAGGCAGCGCGGCGATCGCGCCGACTGGATCCTGGCCAGCAAGGTAGCCGGCCCCGGCAACGGCATCAGCCATATCCGCGACGGCCAGCTCAAGCACAACCGCCAGCACATCGTCGCCGCCCTGGACGACAGCCTCAAGCGCCTGCAGACCGACTGGATCGACCTCTACCAGCTGCACTGGCCCGAGCGCAGCACCAACTTCTTCGGCAAGCTGGGCTACCAGCACCTGCCCCTGGACCACTTCACCCCGCTGGAAGAGACCCTGGAAGTGCTCGACGAGCAGGTCAAGGCCGGCAAGATCCGCCATATCGGCCTGTCCAACGAAACGCCGTGGGGCACCATGAAGTTCCTGCAACTGGCCGAGAGCCGCGGCTGGAGCCGCGCGGTGTCGATCCAGAACCCCTACAACCTGCTCAACCGCAGCTTCGAGGTGGGCCTGGCGGAAATCGCCATCCGCGAACAGTGCGGCCTGCTGGCTTACTCGCCCCTGGCCTTCGGCATGCTGTCGGGCAAATACGAGAACGGCGCTCGCCCGGAAAAGGGCCGCCTGACCCTGTTCAGCCGCTTCTCGCGCTATTCCAACCCGCAGACCGTGGCGGCCTGCAGCCGCTATGTGAAGCTGGCCCGCGACCACGGCCTGGACCCGGCACAGATGGCCCTGGCCTTCGTCACCCGCCAGCCGTTCGTGACCAGCAACATCATCGGCGCCACCACCCTTGAGCAGCTGGACAGCAACCTGGCCAGCCTCGACCTCAAGCTCTCGGACGAGCTATTGGCAGCTATCGAGGCCATTCACCAGGACCAACCCAATCCGGCGCCATAAGCCTGGCGGGAGAAACGGTCGGTGGGAGCGGGCTTGCCCCGCGATGCGATGTGACTGACAAACGCAATCGCGGGGCAAGCCCGCTCCCACTAGAACCGAGGGTAGACACAACGGCCAAAAAATAAGACGATCCAGCCGGTGATTGACCACTCTACCCTATAAGAATAAAGAAAATGATGTTTACCCAACCCTCCGCGTCCTTGCGGCGCGTCAGCATCCTGGCCATCGACAATGTGTTCGCTTCGACCCTGATGCAGGCCAAGGACTTCTTCCACCTGGCCAGCCTGCGCTATGGCAAGCAACTGGGACTGGGCCTGCAGCCCATGTTCGAGACCCGCCTGGTGAGCCCCGACGGCCAGCCGGTGCGCAGCTTCAGCGATGTCCTGCTACCGGTGGACAGTGGCCTGGAACAGGCCGATGTGATCATCCTGCCGGCCTTCTGGGACGACTTCGACGCCCTCTGCCAGCGCTACCCCCAGGTACTGCCCTGGCTGCGTGACCAGCACGCCCGTGGCGCAGTGCTCTGCGGCGAAGCCAGTGGTGTGTTCTGGCTGGCCGAAGCCGGGCTGCTCGACGGCAAGGAGGCGACCACCTACTGGCGCTTCTTCAACCAGTTCGCCGAACGCTTCCCCAAGGTCAGCCTGAACCCGGACAAGCACCTGACCGACGCCGACAACCTGTATTGCGCAGGCGGCACCACTTCGGCGTGCGACCTGTACATCTACCTGATCGAGCGCTTCTGCGGCGCCAACGTGGCCCAGGCCGTGGCCCGCGACATCCTCTACGAAGTGCAGCGCAGCTATACCCCGGGGCGCATGGGTTTCGGCGGGCAGAAACTGCACCAGGACCTGATCATCCTGCAGATCCAGCAGTGGCTTGAAGAGCACTTCGCCGACAAGTTCCGCTTCGAGGACGTGGCGCGCAACCATGGCATGAGCATCCGCAACTTCATGCGCCGCTTCCAGAGCGCAACCGGCGACAAACCGTTGCATTACCTGCAACGGCTGCGGATCGAGACAGCCAAGGGCTTGTTGTCGGGTACGCGCAAGAGCATCAAGACCATCAGCTACGAGGTCGGCTACGACGATGCGAGTTTCTTTGCGCGGCTGTTCAGGCAGCACACCGAGTTGTCGCCGAACCAGTATCGGCAGCAGTTCATGCAAGAGGCGTAAACAGCATCGCCGGCTACGCCAGCTCCCACAGAGGCCAGATCCGAACCTTGTGGGAGCCGGCATAGCCGGCGATGTGGTATTACCAAGATTAAGGCTTGTGCGCCCGCGCCAGGAACTCGTGGGACTGCATTTCCAGCAAGCGGCTCAGGGTCCGCTGGAACTCGAAGGTCAGGCGCCCGCCGGTGTACAGGTCCTTGAGTTCGACTTCAGCCGAGATGATCAGCTTGACGTTGCGGTCATAGAACTCATCGACCATGTTGATGAAGCGCCGGGCGATGTCATCGGTGGTCACGCCCATCTGCTCGACGTCGCTGAGCAACACGGCGTGGAAGATCTTGCCCAGTTCGATGTAGTCGTTCTGGCTGCGCGGGCCGTCGCACAGTTCGCGGAAGTCGAACCAGGCCACGTCGTCACAGGTGCGCAAGGCACGAATCTCGCGGTTCTCGACGATCAGTACGTCGTTCTCCACCGCCTGGGTGCATTCCGGCGTCAGGGCCCGGAAGCTCTTGCGCAGGCTCTCGTGGGCGGCTTCGTCCAGCGGGAAGTGGAACAGTTCGGCCTGCTCCAGATGACGCAGGCGATAGTCGACGCCACTGTCGACGTTGACGATGTCGGTGTTCTGCTTGATCAGGGCAATGGCCGGCAGGAAGCGCGCACGTTGCAGGCCGTCCTTGTACAGGCCGTCCGGCACGATGTTGGAGGTGGCCACCAGGGTCACGCCGTTCTTGAACAGCTCCTCCATCAGGGTGCCGAGGATCATCGCGTCGGTGATGTCCGAGACGAAGAATTCGTCGAAGCAGATCACCCGTGCTTCATCGGAGAAGCGCTTGGCGATCAGGGTCAGCGGGTTCTTCTCGCCCTTGAGCGATTTCATTTCGTCGTGCACGCGCTTCATGAAGCGGTGGAAGTGCGTGCGCATCTTCTGCTTGAACGGCAGCGCTTCGAAGAAAGTATCGACCAGGTAGGTCTTGCCGCGCCCTACCCCACCCCAGAAGTACAAGCCCTTGACCGGTGCCTGCTCCTTCTTGCCGAACAACTTGCCGAACACGCCTGGCTTGTTGTTCTGCGCCGCGATCAGATCGTCGTACAGGCGCTGCAGATGACGCACCGCTGTTTCCTGCGCCGCGTCATGGAAGAATTCGGGACGTTTCAGATCTGCTTGATATCGTTCTAGGGGCGTCATAATTCGTTAGCAAGGCAACAAAAGCGGGCCGTCACTGTAGCGACGGCCCCGGATAATGGCAATCAGACTTGCGTCAGGCCGTTTCAGTCCTGCGGCTGCAGCGCCGCGCGCAGGCTCTCGATGGCGGCATCGCGCGCGGCCTCGTCGGCC
Source organism: Pseudomonas sp. BJa5 (assembly GCF_030272875.2). Lineage (NCBI taxonomy): Bacteria > Pseudomonadati > Pseudomonadota > Gammaproteobacteria > Pseudomonadales > Pseudomonadaceae > Pseudomonas > Pseudomonas sp. BJa5. The sequence continues at coordinate 53,205 of NZ_JALRNG020000027.1, read as the reverse complement.
AGCTGCGGACCGTCGGCTACGCACTCGCCTTCCAGCCATAGGCTGAAGCCCAGGCCTTCGCAGCGCACATCCAGCTCACCACCCTGCTGCAGCTGCTTGCTCACCGCACCGGCGGTCTTGCCATCGGCGAAGTTGCGCGACAGCAGCAGTTGCTCGCCATCGGCTGCCAGCAGACGGAAGCGGAAGCTGCCGTCGTCTTCGCGGAAGCTGACGAAACGCGCTGCCTTGGCCGCTTTCTTCTTGACCTGGGTGGCGCCCTGCTCGATCGAGCGGAACGAACGCAGGCCGACCGCTTCACGCAGTTGCTCGAGGAACGGGGTGGCCACCTTGCGCGCTTTCTGCGCACCGGCCAGGAGGATGTCTTCCAGGTCGCCCGGGCGGCTGATCAGCTGGTGATAGCGCTCGCGCGGCTCGCTCAGTTGGCCGTCGAGCAGCTGGAACAGACGCTGCTTGGCTTCGCCCCAACCCAGGCCCTGCAGCAGCTCGCTGCGAAACTCCTCGGCTTGCGCCGGGGTGGCGAAGGCCTGGAACAGGGTGAACAGGTGCGAATTGTCCGGATCCTTGGCTTCGCCCGGGGCACGGGAGTCGGTGACGATGCGCGAGATCGCATCCTTCATGTCCTTGGCGCTGCTGAACAACGGAATGGTGTTGTCGTAGCTCTTGGACATCTTGCGCCCGTCCAGGCCCGGCAGGGTCGCCACGCTTTCCTCGATCACCGCCTCCGGCAGGGCGAAGAACTCCTTGCCCTGGCCGAACAGGTGGTTGAAGCGCTGGCCGATGTCGCGGGCCATTTCCACGTGCTGGATCTGGTCGCGGCCGACCGGCACCTTGTTGGCGTTGAACATCAGGATGTCGGCGGCCATCAGCACCGGGTAGCTGTACAGGCCCATGCTGACACCGGCATCCGGGTCTTCACCGTTCTCCAGGTTCTTGTCCACCGAGGCCTTGTAGGCGTGGGCGCGGTTGAGCAGGCCCTTGGCCGCTACGCAGGTCAGCAGCCAGGTCAGCTCAGGGATCTCGGGGATGTCGGACTGGCGATAGAAGGTCACGCGCTCCGGGTCCAGGCCACCGGCCAGCCAGGTCGCGGCGATTTCCAGGCGCGAGCGCTGGATGCGCTGCGGGTCATCGCACTTGATCAGGGCGTGGTAGTCGGCCAGGAAGTAGAACGAGTCGACACCCGGCTCGCGGCTGGCGAGGATAGCCGGACGGATGGCACCGGCGTAGTTGCCCAGGTGAGGCGTGCCCGTGGTGGTGATACCGGTAAGGATGCGCGTAGTCATGGATAATCGCTTATCAGGCTTGTATCAATTCGAAAGGCGCGGCAGCACCAGTTCCTTGAGGTCGGTGAGCTTGCCATGGAAAAAGTGTCCGCATTCTGCCACTTTCAGCAGCTCATGGGGGCGTGCAAGTGCGTCGGACCAGTCGTAAACGATCTGCGGATCGATCACTTCGTCGGTATCCGGCTGGATCACGCTCAGCGCACACGCCTGTGGCAGCGTATCCTGGTCCCTGAGGCGCATCACCGCCGGGGCCACCATGAACAGGTGCTTGAGCGCGATGTCATTGGCTTCCAGGCGCCCGCCGAGGCTGGCGGCGACGAAACCACCGAAGGAGAAGCCCATCAGGGTCAGCGGCAGTTGCGGGTGCTTGTCCAGCAGCCACTTGGCCGCCGCCTGGGCATCGTCCACTTCACCGCTGCCCATGTCATGGCTGCCGGCACTGGCGCCGACGCCCCGGTAGTTGAAGCGCAGGGTGATGAAACCTGCATCGCGGGCGGTGCGTTGCAGCATCGACACCACCTTGTTGGTCATGGTGCCACCCTGTACCGGGTTGGGGTGGCACAGCAGCACCACGCCGCGGGCGTCGGCGACATCAAGGTACAAGGCTTCCAGTTGGCCGACCGGGCCATCGATGAATACGGGGGTTTCGCGGATAAGCAAGGATAAACTCCGTGACCTCGGAAAGGGTCGACTCGTCTAGCTGAATGATTCTGTCTGAGATATTTGCGATCGTTCGCGGTATACAGCGCAGGTCCGAGCCGTTAACGTAAAGCAAAGCCGTTTATAGAGGAAGGACTCGTGGAACTCTCGCTCTTAGTTTGGTTGTTGCCGACCCTGGCCCTCGTCGTGGGCGTCGTCGTTGGTTTCCTGGTCGCCCGCCTGCTGCCCAATGCGGCACCGAGCAGCACCCAGCGGCAGCTGGATGATATCCAGGAACGTTTCGACAGCTACCAGAACGAGGTGGTGACTCACTTCAACAGTACGGCTGCGCTGGTCAAGAAACTGACCCAGAGTTACCAGGAAGTCCAGGATCACCTGGCCGATGGCGCCAACCGCCTGGCCCTGGACGAACTGACCCGCCAGCGCCTGCTGGCCGCCCTGCACTCGGAGGCTGCCCAGGCCCCGCGTGATCGCCTGACCCCACCCCGGGACACCGAGGTGCCACGCGACTACGCGCCGAAGGCACCCAACGCGCCAGGCATGCTCGACGAGCATTACGGGCTCAAGCGCTGATAACACGAACCCCGCCGATTGGCGGGGTTTTTTGTTGGGGCCATCGCGGGGCAAGCCCGCTCCTACAGAAGCGTTAGTTCAACTGTACCAGGGGGCCTGACCAACCCTGTGGCCATAGCGCTCCAACGCCCGGTCCAGCACCTGCCGCTCGACACTCCCCTGTCCAACCAGGGTGTGCAGGCTGGCCACCACGACACTGTAGCGATCCACCTCGAAAAACCGGCGAAGCTGCTGCCGGGTATCACTGCGCCCAAAGCCATCGGTGCCCAGGGTGACATAGGGCGCCTGCACATACTCGGCGATCAGCTGCGGCCAGGCGCGCACGTAGTCGCTGGCGGCGATCACCGGTGCGCTGCCCTCAAGGCAACGCTGCACATGACTGGCGCCTGCACTGTCCTGCCCAAGTCGTCCGAGCCGCTGGATATCCCGTGCCTCACGCGCCAGCTCGCTGAAGCTGGTGACGCTGAACACCTCACTCTCGACCTGCCAGTCGGCCGCCAGCAGCTCACTGGCCGCAATCACTTCGCGCAGGATCGCACCGGAGCCCAGCAGGCGCACGCGCCCCCTGGCATCCGCCACGCGCTGTTCGACATAACGGTACATACCGCGCAAAACCTCTTCGTGCACCTGCTCGGGCAGTGACGGTTGTGGATAGTTTTCGTTCATCACCGCAACGTAATGGAACTCGTCCCGTTGCTCGCTGAGCATGCGCCGCGCCGCATGCTCGAGGATCACCGCCAGTTCGCCGGCAAAACACGGCTCCCAGGCGCGGCAATTGGGCACCATCGAAGCCATCACCAGGCTCGAGCCGTCCTGATGCTGCAAGCCTTCGCCGCCCAGGGTGGTACGCCCGGCGGTGGCGCCGAGCAATAACCCGCGGGCGCGCTGGTCGGCTGCCGCCCAGATCAGGTCGCCCACGCGCTGGAAGCCGAACATCGAGTAGTAGATGTACACCGGCAGCATCGGCTCGCCATGCACCGCATAGGACGTTGCCGCCGCCACCCAGGAAGAAATCGCCCCGGCTTCGGTAATGCCCTCCTCCAGCAACTGACCGTCCTGGGCCTCCTTGTAGGACAACAACGAGCCGGCATCCTCAGGCTCATAGCACTGCCCCAGGGGCGAATAGATACCAATCTGCCGGAACAGGCTGGCCATGCCGAAGGTGCGCGCCTCGTCGGCCACGATCGGCACCACCCGCGGCCCCAGCTCCGGCGCCTTGAGCCAGGCACCGAGCATGCGCACCGCGGCCATGGTGGTGGACATTTCCTTGCCTTCGGCCTGCAGGGCAAAGCCGCCCATGGTCGCCAGCGCCGGCACGGCTATCGGGCGCACTTCACTGCGCCGTGCCGGCAAGGGTCCGCCGAGGGCCGCTCGGCGCTCCCGCAGATAGCGCATTTCCGGGCTGTCTTGGGCCGGGCGATAGAACTGCAACTGCTCGACCTGGCTGTCACTGAGCGGCAGGTGGAAGCGGTCGCGGAAGGCCAGCAGGGCCTGCACGTCGAGCTTCTTGGCCTGGTGCGCGGTCATCCGCGACTCGCCGGCAGCGCTCATGCCATAACCTTTCTTGGTCTTGGCCAGGATCACGCTGGGGCGGCCCTTGCAGGCCCGGGCGGCGGCGAAGGCCGCGTGCAACTTGCGAAAATCGTGACCTCCACGCTTGAGCGCGTTGATCTCGGCCGAACTCATGTGCTCCACCAGCTTCTGCAGGGCCGGTTGCTGGTTGAAAAAGTGTTCGAGGTTATAGGTGCCGTCCTTGGCGCCCAGGTTCTGGAACTGGCCATCCGGTGTCGCCGCCAACTGGCGCAGCAACACATGCTCGGTGTCGCGGGCGAACAGCGCATCCCACTCCGAGCCCCAGAGCACCTTGATTACGTTCCAGCCGGCGCCGCTGAACAGCGCTTCGAGCTCCTGGATGATCTGGCCGTTGCCACGCACCGGGCCGTCCAGGCGCTGCAGGTTGCAGTTGACCACGAAGGTCAGGTTGTCCAGTTGCTCGCGCGCCGCCAGGGTCAGGCCGGCAATGGATTCCGGCTCATCCATCTCGCCATCGCCGAATACCCCCCAGACATGCCGCTGCGCGGTGTCGGCCAACTGACGATTGTGCAAGTAGCGCATGAAGCGCGCCTGGTAGATGGCGTTGATCGGGCCGATGCCCATGGAGCCGGTGGGGAACTGCCAGAAGTCCGGCATCAACCAGGGGTGTGGATAAGAGCACAGCCCCTTGCCCGCCACTTCCTGGCGGTAACTGGCCAGCTGCTCCTCACTCAAGCGCCCTTCGAGAAACGCCCGTGCATAAATGCCCGGCGCCGAATGGGGCTGGAAGAACACCAGGTCGGCCGTGCGTCGCTCGCCGCCGCTGTCGCCACGAAAGAAGTGCTGGAAGCCGACCTCGAAGATTTCCGCCGCCGAGGCGTAGCTGGCAATATGGCCACCCAGGTCGCCATAGGCGTGGTTGGCCCGCACCACCATGGCCAGGGCGTTCCAGCGCAGGATGCTGGTGATGTGCTCCTCAAGCTCCAGGTCGCCCGGGTAGGCGCCCTGCTGCTCCACCGACAAGCTGTTGCGGTACGCCGAAAAGGGCTGCACGCCATGTTCCACGCCCAGCTCGCGAGCATGGGCCTGCAATTGCTGGAGGAGGAATCGTGCGCGCTCCGGGCCGCAGTGGCGCAGGGTCGACTCCAGCGCCTCCAGCCATTCGGCGGTCTCACCCGGATCGCTGTCGACTTGTGGATCGTCCCCTATTGGCCGCGGCACAGCATCGCCAGGCACAAGGCTCATCATCGCCACCATCGTATTGACCTCTTCCGTGAGGGTTCAGGCGCAGGCTTTCAGCGCCTGTTCGATATCCGCCAGCAGGTCGTCGATGTCCTCCAGGCCCACCGACAACCGCACCAGCCCCTCGGAGATGCCATAACGGGCACGCTCTTCTGGGGTATAGCTGGAATGCGTCATGCTCGCCGGGTGCTGGGCCAGGGACTCGGCATCGCCCAGGCTGACGGCGCGGCTGAACAGTTGCAGGGCGTTCATGAAGCGCCGTCCCGCAGTGATGCCGCCCTTGAGTTCGAAGGCGAGCATGCCGCCGGGCAGGCGCATCTGCTGCTTGGCCAGCTGGTACTGGGGAAAGCTGGGCAGGCCGGGGTAGTTGATCAGCTCCACGGACGGGTGCTGCTCGAGGAACTCGGCGATGACCTGGGCATTGCTGCAGTGGCGATCCATGCGCAGGTTCAGGGTTTTCATGCCGCGCATTAGCAAGGCGGCGTCCTGGGGCGACATCACGGCACCGGTCATGTCCTTCAGCCCTTCCAGGCGAATCCGGTCCACCAGTGCCTTGCGTCCGACTACCAGGCCGGCGGTGATATCACCGTGGCCACTGAGGTACTTGGTGGCCGAATGCACCACCAGGTCGGCGCCCAGTTCCAGCGGACGCTGCAAGTAGGGGGTGCAGTAGGTGTTGTCGACCACCAGCTTGATGTCGTGCGCGTGGGCCAGCGCGGCCACCGCAGCGATATCGGCCATCTGCATATTAGGGTTGGCCGGGGTTTCGAAGTAGATGACCTTGGTTTTACTGCTGATCGCTGCCGCAACGGCCTCAAGGTCGGTCAGGTCCACATGCCGGACCTCGACCCCGAACTCACCGATGCCGTGGTGCAGGAAGGCGAAGGTGCAGCCGTAGAGCGTGCGCCCCACCAGCACTTCATCACCGGGACGTAGCAGGGTCCATAAGGTCGCCGTGATCGCGCCCATGCCCGATGCCAGCGCCAGGCCGGCTTCGCCGCCTTCGAGGGACGCCATCCGTTGCTCCAGCAAGGCCAGGGTGGGGTTGGAGATGCGACTGTAGAAGTGTCCACCCTCTTCCCCGGCAAAGCAGGCCGCGCCGTATTCGACTGTAGGAAAAGCGAAGGTGGCCGTCTGGTAGACCGGGGGCACCAGCGCCCCTTGATGAGCCAGCGGGTCATAGCCGTGATGGATGGCACGGGTAGCAAAACCTGAATCCTTGGTGGAGCCGCTCATGACAACAGCCTCTTGTGGTTTGTTATAAGCTTATGCCACTGAGGTGCTGAATTTTTTCCAAATGTGACCACCCTTACCCGGGGTTGTTGATAAAAAAACAGTGATTCCAGGCCACGGAGGGCAAACCATGCCTACCGCCATCGACCGTACCGACCGCGCCCTGCTCGCCGCCTTGCAGGACAATGCCCGGCTGACCATTTCCGAACTCGCCGACAACGTCGCCCTGACTACCTCGCCCTGCTGGCGGCGGGTCAAGCTGCTGGAAGAAAACGGCTACATCACCGGCTACCAGGCCATCCTCTCACCCAAGGCCCTGGGCTTTGGCGTGACGGCCTTTGTCAGCATCATGATGGATTCGCACAACAAGGACATGGCCCGGGCCTTCGAGCAGCGGCTGATGGAGATTCCCGAGATCGTCGCCTGCCACAACATCTCCGGACGCTACGACTTCCTGCTAGAGGTCCTGGCGCGGGACCTGGAGTCGTTCGGCGAGTTCGCCCGGGAAGTGCTGCAGTCGTTGCCGGGGGTGAAGGAGATTTATTCGAGCTTTTCGTTCAAGGCGGTGAAGGAGAAGCGGGTGATTCCGGTGTCGGAAAAACACATTTGAGCAGGCTGCTTCGGCGCAAGCAGCGCTGGTAGGAGCGGGCTTGCCCCGCGATTGATATCACCGCCGCATCGCGGGGCAAGTCGGGTCGCCGCACCGCCGTTCCTACAGGGCCGGAGTTTGGTTCGGGCAACAAAAAACCCCACCGAGGTGGGGTTTTCCGTTCAGGGCTGACGCTTAGATCGCACCACGCTGACGCAGCAGCTCCAGCACCTGCTTGACGCCCTCTTCCAGGCTGACGCTCTGGGTGTCGATCACCAGATCCGCATCCAGCGGTACGTCATACGGGAAGCTTTCACCCGGGATGTTGTCGCCACCGGCGGCATACAGGCCCTGCGGGTCACGCTCGCGGCAGGCCAGCGGCGAAGCCTGGACGTAGACGGTGAGCAGGCGCTCCTTGCCGATCAGGGCCTTGGCCTGTTCGCGGCCTTCGGCATCCGGGGCGACGAAGGCGGCCAGGGTCAGCAGGCCGGCTTCGTTGAACTGGCGCGCCACGTGGGCGGCACGACGCCAGTTCTCGGTACGCCCGGCACGGTCCTGGGGCAGGCCCTTGTTCAGGTCGTGGCGCAGGTTCTGGCCATCGAGCACATAGACCGCACGGCCCATGTCGAACAGCTTGCGCTCCACGGCGTAGGCCAGGGTGCTCTTGCCCGCACCCGACAGGCCGCTGAACAGCACGGTGGCCGGTTGCTGGCCGAAGCGCAGGGCACGCTCTTCGGTGTCCACATGCGCCAGCTTGCCATGCTGGCCAACGGTACCGTGCGGCACGACCGGTGGCGCGATGATCATGCCGGCGCCGACGGTGCCGTTGGTCAGGCGGTCGATGATGATGAACGCACCGGTGGTGCGGTTGCTGTCATAGCCGTCCAGGGCGATCGGTGCGTCGAGGCTGACCTTGACCTTGCCGATCTCGTTCAGTTGCAGGGCACTGGCAGCGCCCTGCTCCAGGGTGTTCACATCAACCTTGTGAGTGATGCTGGCGATCGAGCCCGGCACATAGCTGGTGGCGCGCTTGATGTCGTATTTCTTGCCCGGCAGCATCGGCTCTTCGGCCATCCACACCAGCATGGCGTCGAACTGGTCGGTCACCGGCGGCACGTTGTCGGCATGCACCAGCAGGTCGCCACGGGAGATGTCGATCTCGTCTTCCATGGTCAGGGTCACGGCCTGGCCGGGACCGGCGTTCTCCAGCTCACCTTCGAAGGTGACGATGGATTTGACCCGGCTGCTCTTGCCCGACGGCAGTACCACGATCTCGTCGCCCTTGTGCACCACGCCGCTCGCCAGGGTGCCGGCAAAGCCGCGGAAGTTCAGGTTCGGACGGTTGACGTACTGCACCGGGAAACGCAGGTCGGTGAAGTTGCGGTCGGCCGCTACTTCCACGGTTTCGAGGATTTCCATCAGCGCAGGGCCGGTGTACCACGGCGAACGCTCGCTGCGGTTGACCACGTTGTCGCCCTTGAGCGCCGACATCGGTACGAAGTGCAGGCTGCTCGGGGTCATGTTGATGGCTTCGGCGAACGCCAGGTAGTCGGCCTTGATGCTCTCGAACACGCCTTGGTCGAAGCCCTTGAGGTCCATCTTGTTGACCGCGACGACGATGTGCTTGATACCCAGCAACGAGGCGATGTAGCTGTGCCGGCGGGTCTGGGTCTGCACGCCGTAGCGGGCGTCGACGAGGATGATCGCCAGGTCGCAGGTGGACGCGCCAGTGGCCATGTTGCGGGTGTACTGCTCGTGACCCGGGGTGTCGGCGATGATGAACTTGCGCTTGGCAGTGGAGAAGTAGCGGTAGGCCACATCGATGGTGATGCCCTGCTCACGCTCGGCCTGCAGGCCGTCGACCAGCAACGCCAGGTCGATGTCGTCACCGGTGGTGCCGACTTTCTTCGAGTCGCGGGTGATGGCTTCCAGATGGTCTTCGTAGATCATCTTCGAGTCGTGCAGCAGGCGCCCGATCAGGGTGCTCTTGCCGTCGTCGACGTTACCGCAGGTAAGGAAGCGCAGCAGTTCTTTACGTTCGTGCTGGGCCAGGTAGGCGAGGATGTCCTCGCTGATCAATTCGGATTGGTGCGACATGGTCTGACCCTAACTTAGAAATAGCCTTGACGTTTCTTGTCTTCCATGGAGCCGGCACCATCGTGGTCGATGACGCGGCCCTGGCGCTCGGAAGTGCGCGTCAGGAGCATTTCCTGAATGATGTCGGTCAGGGTTTCAGCCTCAGACTCGACAGCGCCCGTCAACGGGTAGCAGCCAAGGGTACGGAAACGCACTTTCTTCTTGACGATGCGGGCCTTTTCTTCATCCGAGAGGTGCTCGAGGATGCGCTCGTCATCGATCATGATCAGGGTGCCGTTCTTCTCGATCACGTCACGCTCGGCAGCGAAGTACAGCGGCACGATCGGGATGCCTTCGAGGTAGATGTACTGCCAGATGTCCAGCTCGGTCCAGTTCGACAGGGGGAAGACACGGATCGATTCGCCCTTGTTGACCTTGCCGTTATAGACGTTCCACAGCTCCGGGCGCTGGTTCTTCGGATCCCAGCGGTGCTTGCTGTCGCGGAACGAGTAGACGCGTTCCTTGGCCCGGGACTTTTCTTCGTCGCGGCGGGCACCACCGAAGGCGGCATCGAAACCATGCTTGTCGAGTGCCTGCTTCAGGCCCTCGGTCTTCATGATGTCGGTGTGCTTGGCACTGCCGTGGGTGAAGGGGTTGATGCCCTGGGCGACGCCTTCTGGGTTGACGTGAGTGATCAGCTCCAGGCCCATTTCCTCGACCATCTTGTCGCGGAAGCTGTACATCTCCTGGAATTTCCACTGGGTGTCGACGTGCATCACCGGAAACGGCAGCTTGCCCGGGAAGAAAGCCTTGCGCGCCAGATGCAGCATCACGGCCGAGTCCTTGCCGATCGAGTACAGCATCACCGGGTTATCGAACTCGGCGGCCACCTCACGAATGATGTGGATGCTCTCCGCCTCCAACTGTTTCAAATGCGTCAGTTTGTCGACCATGGCTACTCACGGAAATACGATCTTATGGACGGCCAGCGGGCCGTGTTCGAGCGGGTCACTGTATCACAGCACTCGATTCTATTTAGCCGCCCAACTAGAACGAAACAGTATAAGAATATACCCTGCCGTTTGAGCCTCAGATCGGGTTCGGACAATCGATGAACAGGTGCTCCAGGGCAAAGCGTCGGGCCAGGTAATCACCCAACGCCTGCACGCCGTAACGCTCGGTGGCATGGTGACCGGCGGCGATGAAGCTGATGCCGTTTTCCCGGGCACTGTGGAAGGTCTGCTCGGAGGCTTCGCCGCTGAGGAACAGGTCGACACCGGCGGCAATCGCCTGGTCGATGTAACCCTGGCCGCCCCCGGTGCACCAGCCGACCCGACGAATCACCTGCTCGCCTTCGATCACCAGCGGCTCGCGGCCCATCACCTCTTGCACCTTGCGGGCGAAGTCGCGCGCCGACATCGGCTCGGCCAGCGAGCCGACCAGACCGACGACCCGCGGGTTGTCCGGGTCCAGCGGTCCTTCCACGGTGATATCCAGCTGGCGGGCCAGTTGCACGTTGTTACCCACTTCCGGGTGCAGGTCCAGCGGCAGGTGATAGGCCAGCAAGCTCAGGTCGTTCTTGAGCAGGGTCTTGAGCCGGCGCTGTTTCATGCCGGTGATGCAGGGGTTTTCGCCCTTCCAGAAGTAACCGTGGTGCACCAGCACCAGGTCGGCCTCGGCTTCGACCGCCGCATCCAGCAAGGCCTGGCTGGCGGTGACGCCGCTGACGATGCGGGTCACCTGCGGACGCCCTTCCACCTGCAGGCCATTGGGGCAGTAATCCTGGATTTTTGCGCTGCCAAGGTAGCGTTCGGCTTCCTCGACCAGGGTGCTCAGGGCAACAGCCATGAAAAGACTCCTCAAATCAGGTTCAGCGCGGCACAAGGCCCCGTATAATGGCTGCCATTATGGGCCGTCGCCGGGTTTGGGGAAACCGACGGCAGTTGCCCGGGGGTATCCGACGTTGGCCTTCGTGGTGCTTTGGCAGTTCCTGCCCAGGCCTTGCCACAGTATGATCGCGCGCGTTCACGCTCCCGGCTGTCCACGGCCCTCTGCCAACTCCCAGGATTTGTTCAATGTTCAAGGCTTTGCGTTACTTTGCCTGGCCACTGCTGGTCGGTGTGCTGATCGCCCTGTTGATCATCCAGCGTTTTCCGCAATGGGTCGGCCTGCCCAGCCAGGACGTCAACCTGCAGCAGGCGCCGCAGACCACGCGGATCATGCAGGGCCCGGTGTCCTATGCCGACGCGGTCAGCAATGCCGCCCCGGCGGTGGCCAACCTGTACACCACCAAGGTGGTCAACAAGACCGCCCACCCGCTGTTCGAAGACCCGCAGTTCCGCCGCTTCTTCGGTGACAACCTGCCCAAGCAGCGGCGCTGGGAATCGAGCCTGGGTTCGGCGGTGATCATGAGCCCGGAAGGCTACCTGCTGACCAACAACCATGTGACCTCCGGCGCCGACCAGATCGTGGTGGCGCTCAAGGATGGCCGCGAAACCCTGGCACGGGTCATCGGCAGCGACCCGGAAACCGACCTGGCCGTCCTCAAGATCGACCTGAAGAACCTGCCGTCGATCACCATCGGCCGTTCCGACAACATCCACATCGGCGACGTCGCCCTGGCCATCGGCAACCCCTTCGGCGTCGGCCAGACCGTGACCATGGGCATCATCAGCGCCACCGGCCGTAACCAGTTGGGCCTGAACAACTACGAAGACTTCATCCAGACCGATGCCGCGATCAACCCGGGCAACTCCGGTGGCGCGCTGGTAGACGCCAACGGCAACCTGACCGGCATCAACACAGCGATCTTCTCCAAGTCCGGCGGTTCCCAGGGCATCGGCTTCGCCATTCCGACCAAGCTGGCGCTGGAGGTGATGAAGTCGATCATCGAACATGGCCAGGTGATTCGTGGCTGGCTGGGCATCGAAGTGCAGCCGCTGAGCCAGGAACTGGCGGAATCCTTCGGCATGCAAGGGCGTCCGGGGATCGTGGTGGCGGGGATCTTCCGCGACGGCCCGGCGCAGAAGGCCGGCCTGCAACTGGGTGACGTGATCCTCAGCATCAACGGCGAACAGGCCGGCGATGGTCGTCGCTCGATGAACCAGGTGGCGCGGATCAAGCCCAACGACAAGGTGGCGATCCAGGTCATTCGCAACGGCAAGGAGCTGAAGCTGACCGCCGAGATCGGCCTGCGTCCGCCGCCTGCGCCGGTGACCAAGGAAGAAGACTGATACCGGGTAGGAGCGGGCTTGCCCCGCGATGACGTCTGGACAGACAACGCAGATGTGTTGCCAGAACCGGCTTCATCGCGGGGCAAGCCCGCTCCTACAGTGCACCGTTAAAGCCAGAGGCCTCAGTGCAGGATCTGGCTCAGGAACAGCTTGGTCCGCTCATTCTGCGGCCGGTCGAAGAAGTCGTCCGGCGCCGCCTGTTCGACGATCTCACCCTTGTCCATGAAGATCACCCGGTTCGCCACGGTTCGGGCAAAGCCCATTTCGTGGGTCACGCAGAGCATGGTCATGCCGTCTTCGGCCAGGCTGACCATGGTGTCGAGCACTTCCTTGACCATTTCCGGATCGAGCGCCGAGGTCGGCTCGTCGAACAGCATGATCTTCGGTTTCATGCACAGCGCACGGGCAATCGCCACCCGCTGCTGCTGACCACCGGACAGCTGTCCCGGGTACTTGTTGGCCTGCTCCGGAATCCGCACCCGCTCAAGGTAATGCATGGCGATTTCCTCGGCCTTGCGCTTGGGCATCTTGCGCACCCACATCGGCGCCAGGGTGCAGTTCTGCAGGATGGTCAGGTGCGGGAACAGGTTGAAGTGCTGGAACACCATGCCGACTTCACGGCGGATCGCTTCGATCTGCTTGAGGTCGTTGGTCAGTTCCACGCCATCGACCACGATGCGGCCCTGCTGGTGCTCTTCCAGGCGGTTGAGGCAGCGGATGGTGGTGGACTTGCCCGAACCCGACGGTCCGCACAGGACGATACGTTCGCCCTGGCGCACATTCAGGTTGATGTCCTTGAGCACGTGGAACTGGCCGTACCACTTGTTCACGCCCTGCATCTGAATAATGCCTTCAGGGCTCACAGGCTGTTTGATCGCTTCACTCATGGGAACACTCCTAACGCTTGTGGCCTGTGTCCAGCTTGCGCTCCAGATGCATGGAGTAGCGGGACATACCGAAACAGAAAATCCAGAAAACCAGGGCGGCGAACACGTAGCCCTCGGTCGCCATGCCCAGCCAGGTAGGGTCGGCAGCGGCTTGCTTGACGCTGTTGAGCAGGTCGAACAGGCCGATGATGATCACAAGGCTGGTGTCCTTGAACAGGGCAATGAAGGTGTTGACGATGCCCGGGATCACCAGCTTCAGGGCTTGCGGCAGGATCACCAGGCCCATCGCCCGCCAGTAGCCCAGGCCCATGGCCGCGGCCGCTTCGTACTGGCCTTTGGGAATAGCCTGCAGGCCGCCGCGTACCACTTCGGCGATGTAGGCCGACTGGAACAGGATCACCCCGATCATCGCCCGCAGCAGCTTGTCGAAGCTCATGCCTTCGGGCAGGAACAGCGGCAACATCACCGACGACATGAACAGCACGGTGATCAACGGCACGCCCCGCCAGAACTCGATGAAGGTCACGCAGACCACCTTCACCGCCGGCATGTTCGAGCGCCGCCCCAACGCCAGCAGGATGCCCAGCGGCAAGGCGCCGACGATGCCCACGGTGGCGATCACCAGGGTCAGCATCAGGCCGCCCCACTGGCTGGTCGGCACCGTGGCCAGGCCCAGGAAGCCGCCATGCAGCAGGGTGTAGGCAATGATCGGGTAGGCCACCAGGAAGCACAGGCCGTAGATCGCCTTGCGCGGGAAGCGCGAGACGAACAGCGGCGCGGCGCCGATCACCGCCAGCCACACGGTCAGGTCGACCCGCCAGCGCAGTTCGGTCGGGTAGTAGCCGTACATGAACTGGCCGAAGCGCTGCTGGATGAACACCCAGCAGGCGCCTTCCTTGGTGCAGTCGGCACGGGTGGTGCCGACCCAGTTGGCGTCGAAGATCGACCACTGCAGCAGCGGCGGTACGATAAGCCATACCAGGTACAGGGCAAACAGCGTCAGCAAGGTGTTGAGCCAGCTGGAGAACAGGTTGCTGCGCATCCAGGCCAGCACACCGACGGTTTTCACCGGTGGCGGCATATCGGGTTTGAATACATGGGAAGTCATGCGCGTGTCCTCACCGCTCGATCAGCGCAATGCGCTTGTTGTACCAGTTCATCAGCAGCGAAATGCTGATGCTGATGGCCAGGTAGACGCTCATGGTGATGGCGATCACCTCGATGGCCTGACCGGTCTGGTTGAGCACGGTACCGGCGAACAGCGAGACCATTTCCGGATAACCGATACCGGCCGCCAGCGAAGAGTTCTTCGCCAGGTTCAGGTACTGGCTGGTCAGCGGCGGGATGATCACCCGCAGCGCCTGGGGAATGATCACCTTGCGCAGCGTCGGCCCTTCACGCAGTCCCAGGGAACGGGCGGCTTCGGTCTGGCCATGGCTGACCGAACGGATGCCCGAACGCACGATCTCGGCAATGAACGCTGCGGTGTAGATGGTCAGGGCCAGGGTCAGGGCCAGCAGCTCGGGGATCAGCACCCAGCCACCGACGAAGTTGAAGCCCTTGAGCTGCGGCATTTCCCAGTGCAGGGGGGCACCGAACAGCAGCACGCACAGCGCCGGAATGCCGAAGAACAGGAACAGGCCGACCCAGAACTTGTGAAACGGCTCGCCGGTGGCTTCGAAGCGCCGGTTGGCCAGGCGCACCATCACCACGATGGCGACGATAGCCAGCACCAGGCTGACGACGAATGGCCAGAATCCTTCGGCCACGGAAGCACCGGGCATGTTCAGGCCCCGGTTGCTGATAAAGAAGGCGTCGTTGATGTTGATACTGCCCCGCGGTCCCGGCAGGGTCAGGAACACCGCGAAGTACCAGAACAGGATCTGCAGTAGCGGTGGAATGTTACGGAAAGTCTCGACATACACCGTGGCCAGCTTGTTGATCATCCAGTTCGGTGACAACCGCGCCACACCGATGATGAACCCCAGCAGGGTCGCCAGGACGATACCGATAAAGGTCACCAGCAGGGTGTTGAGCAGGCCGATGACGAATACCCGGGCATAGCTGTCCTGCTCGGTGTAGGGGATCAGGTGCTGGGCGATGCCGAAGCCGGCGCTGCGCTCGAGAAAGTCGAAACCCGAGGTGATGCCCCGGTGTTGCAGGTTGGTCTGGGTGTTGTGGAACAGGTACCAGCCCAGAGCGACCACCGCGACCACGGTGATGATCTGGAACAGCCACGCACGCACACGTGGATCGCTCAGGGATAGCCCCTTGGGTGCGCCGATTTGATTTTGCATGTAATGCCCCGGAGAAAAGGGAGTCGAACAACCTGCGGCGGCCCATTGCCGCCGCAGGTGCAGCCATCAGCGCACAGGCGGTGCGTACTGGATGCCGCCGTTGTTCCACAGGGCGTTCAGACCACGGTCGATCTGCAGTGGGGTCTCCTTGCCGAGGTTCTTCTCGAACACCTCGCCGTAGTTGCCGACCTGCTTGACGATCTTCACCACCCAGTCCTTCGGCAGTTTCAGGTCCTTGCCGTATTCGCCGTCGGCACCGAGCATGCGCGCCACGTCAGGGTTCTTGGTGGACTTGGCTTCAGCCTCGACGTTCTTGGAGTTGATGCCCATCTCTTCGGCATTGAGCATGGCGAACAGGGTCCACTTGACGATGCTGAACCACTCTTCGTCGCCTTTGCGCACCACCGGGCCCAGGGGCTCCTTGGAAATGGTTTCCGGCAGTACCACATAGTCGGCTGGCGCGGCCAACTTGGAGCGCTGTGCGTACAGCTGCGACTTGTCGGAAGTCAGCACGTCGCAACGGCCGGATTCCAGCGACTTGGCGCTTTCGTCGGAGGTGTCGAAGGTGATCGGGGTGTACTTCAGGCCATTGGCGCGGAAGTAGTCGGAGACGTTGAGTTCGGTGGTGGTACCGGCCTGGATGCAGATGGTTGCGCCGTCGAGCTCCTTGGCGCTGGATACGCCCAGCTTCTTGTTGACCAGGAAACCGATGCCGTCGTAGTAGGTAACACCGGCGAACACCAGGCCCATGCCGGCGTCGCGGGAGCTGGTCCAGGTGGTGTTGCGCGACAGCACGTCGACTTCACCGGACTGCAGCGCGGTGAAGCGCTCCTTGGCGTTGAGCTGGCTGAACTTGACCTTGGTGGCATCGCCGAACACCGCTGCGGCTACCGCGCGGCAGACGTCTGCGTCGATGCCGACGATGGTGCCCTTGGCATCCGGTACCGAGAACCCCGGGAGGCCGTCGCTGACACCACACTGGACGAATCCCTTCTTCTGTACCGCATCCAGGGTTGCGCCCGCCTGTGCCAGACCACTGATACCCAGTGCGGTAGCAGCGGTAACCACTGCCAGGGTGGATTTCAACATCTTCATTCAAACCTCCAGTTTTGCTCTTGTTGTATTGAGCCGGAATTGCACCGCACCCTTATGAGGCGCATCCGACCCGTGTTGGCTTGTTTTTGGGTCAATTGGCGCAATGCGCTGTTCTGTGACAGCCTTGGGAATCGCTAACGGGTGTTACCGTCCAAAACGTGTAACCTCGCATCGGAATGTTCATAGCAAAGCGCGTACCACAGTCAGAGGCTTAAGCGTTTCAGTGCGCGTCAAGCAATAAAGTTTCAGCCGTGCGACATCTTTTTCTTTGTTTCACCCGGCGCGCCTTGTTTTCATGCACTCGATCAACTATGTGCGCACTCTTTCGGAGCAGTCATGACCAACCCGCTGATTCTCGAACCACAAAACACCGCCGATGCCTGTGTCATCTGGTTGCATGGCCTGGGGGCCGATCGCTACGACTTCCTGCCGGTGGCCGAGGCCCTGCAGGGTGGACTGCTGAGTACCCGTTTCGTCATGCCACAGGCGCCAACCCGCCCTGTTACCATCAATGGCGGGTACGAAATGCCCAGCTGGTACGACATCAAGGCCATGACCCCGGCGCGGGCCATCGACCAGGACCAGCTCGAAGCCTCGGCCGACCAGGTCATCGCCCTGATCAAGGCCGAACAGGCCAAGGGCATCAGCCTCTCGCGGATCTTCCTCGCCGGTTTCTCCCAGGGCGGCGCGGTGGTGCTGCACACCGCCTATATAAAGTGGCAAGAGGCCCTGGGCGGCGTGCTGGCCTTGTCGACCTATGCACCGACCTTTGCCGACGACACCCAACTGACCGCCTGCCAGCAACGCACCCCAGCCCTGTGCCTGCACGGCGTGCACGACCCGGTGGTGATCCCGTCCATGGGCCGCACCGCGTTCGAACACCTCAAGCGCTGGGGCGTCGACGCCAACTGGCAGGAGTACCCCATGGAGCACGAAGTGCTGCAGGAGGAGATCCAGGACATCTACAACTGGCTGAGCAAGCAGCTGCGCTGAAGGCAGCGCTGTAGTTGTCGGTGCAATCCACTACGCCGCGCCCGAATCTTGCTTTACACTGCCCGGCGTACATTCCTTAACCAATTGATGAGATGACCGTGCTCAAAGCACTCAAGAAGATGTTCGGCAAGAGCGAGGCTGAGCAACTCGCCCCCGAAGCCGCCGCCCCTGTGACGCCGCCACCGGCGCCGGCCCAGGCCCAGGCCCCTGCCCCGGCCGCCCCGCTCACTGCCGAGACCGAGGCAGCCAAGCCTGCACGCGCCGAAAAGCCTGCCGAGCCCAAGCCGCGCCGGGAGCGCAAGCCAAAACCGGCAGCCTCCACCTGGAAGCTGGAAGATTTCGTGGTCGAGCCCCAGGAAGGCAAGACCCGGTTCCATGACTTCAAGCTCTCGCCAGAGCTGATGCATGCGATCCACGACCTGGGCTTCCCGTACTGCACGCCGATCCAGGCCCAGGTGCTGGGCTACACCCTGCGTGGCAAGGACGCCATCGGCCGGGCCCAGACCGGCACCGGCAAGACCGCGGCCTTCCTGATTTCGATCATCACCCAGCTGCAGCAGACCCCGCCGCCCAAAGAGCGCTACATGGGCGAGCCACGGGCGCTGATCATCGCCCCGACCCGCGAACTGGTGGTGCAGATCGCCAAGGACGCCGCGGCGCTGACCAAATACACCGGTCTGAACGTGATGACCTTCGTCGGCGGCATGGACTTCGACAAGCAGCTCAAGGCCCTCGAAGCCCGTCACTGTGACATCCTGGTGGCCACCCCAGGCCGCCTGCTGGACTTCAACCAGCGCGGCGAAGCCCACCTGGACATGGTCGAGGTGCTGGTGCTGGACGAAGCCGACCGCATGCTCGACATGGGCTTCATCCCCCAGGTCCGGCAGATCATCCGCCAGACGCCACCCAAGAGCGAACGCCAGACCCTGCTGTTCTCCGCCACCTTCACCGACGACGTGATGAACCTGGCCAAGCAGTGGACCACTGACCCTGCCATCGTCGAGATCGAGCCGGAGAACGTGGCCAGCGAAACGGTCGAGCAGCACGTCTATGCCGTGGCCGGCAGCGACAAGTACAAACTGCTGTACAACCTGGTGACCGAAAACAAGTGGGAACGGGTGATCGTCTTCGCCAACCGCAAGGATGAAGTGCGACGCATCGAAGAACGCCTGGTGCGTGACGGCGTCAATGCCGCCCAATTGTCGGGCGACGTGCCCCAGCACAAGCGCATCAAGACCCTGGAAAACTTCCGCGAAGGGCGCATCACCGTGCTGGTCGCCACCGACGTGGCCGGTCGTGGCATCCATATCGACGGCATCAGCCATGTGATCAACTTCACCCTGCCGGAAGATCCGGACGACTACGTTCACCGTATTGGTCGTACCGGTCGCGCCGGTACCAGCGGCGTGTCGATCAGCTTCGCCGGTGAGGACGACTCCTACCAGTTGCCGGCCATCGAAGAACTGCTGGGCCGCAAGATCAGCTGCGAGATGCCGCCAACCGAGTTGCTCAAAGCGGTACCGCGCAAGCATCACTGATCGCGGGTCACCAACAAAAGGCATCGCGGGACAAGCCCGCTCCTACGGTAGGAGCGGGCTTGCCCCGCGATGCTTTTTGCATTTTCGGATCGGCTGATATTGCCCAAATAAACAAAAAGTCCATAATAGACAAAATAGTTCATTTGGAGTTTCGCATGTCCGCGCCTCTCGTCATCGATCAACAGCTCGCCCGCCAACTGCTCGCCCAGGTGGATGTTCCGCAGATCCTGCGCAACCTGTTCCGTGATCTTGCCGCCGGACAAGCGGTGCAACCGCCCCAGCAACTGGTGGAATTTCCCCAGGGCCAGGGCGACTTCATCAACTATGGCGGCGTGCTGGCCAACGAGCGCGTCTATGGCTTGAAGACCTCGCCCTACATCGTCCGCGAGCAGGGCCCACTGGTGACCGCCTGGACCCTGCTGATGTCCATGGACAGCGGCCAGCCGCTGCTGCTGTGCGACGCCGGCGAGCTGACCACCGCGCGCACCGCCGCCGCCACCGCCGTGGCCGTCGACAGCCTGGCCCCGGCCAGCGCCCGGCGCCTGTGCGTGATCGGCAGCGGTCCGATTGCCCGCGCCCACCTGCACTACATCCGCAGCCTGCGCGACTGGCAGGACATCCGCCTGTTCTCGGCCAACCTGGCCCAGCACACCGACGAACAGCGCCAGGCCCTGCGCGACCTCGACCCACGCCTGGCCCTCAGCGACAGCCTCGAGCAGGCGACCGATGACGCCGATGTGATCCTGCTGTGCACCTCGTCGCCGAGCCCGGTCATCGACCCGCGCACCTTGAGCAAGCCGGCACTGATCACCTCGATCAGCACCAATGCCGTGCGCGCCCACGAAATTCCACCCGCCTGCCTTGGCGAAATGGAGGTGTATTGCGACTACCGGGTAACCACCCCGGGCAGCGCCGGTGAAATGCGCATCGCCGCCGAACAGCACGGCTGGCAGCCCGAGGCGATTGTCGGCGACCTCGCGCAACTGGTCAGCGGCCAGGCGCCTGCTCCGAGCTACCAGCGCCACGCCTTCTTCCGCTCCATCGGCCTGGGGCTGGAAGACATCGCCCTGGCCAATGCGCTGTACCAACTGCAGCGCAAGCGCTGAGGAGAGACTCATGCAACAGGCTGACTACATCATCATCGGTGCCGGCATCGCCGGCGCCTCCACCGGCTACTGGCTGGCGGCCCATGGCCGGGTAGTGCTGCTCGAACGCGAAGCGCAACCCGGCTATCACTCCACTGGCCGTTCGGCAGCGCTCTACACCGCCGCCTACGGCACCCCCCAGGTGCGCGCCCTGACCCTGGCCAGCCGCGACTTCTTCGATCACCCGCCGGCAGGCTTTGCCGAGCATCCGCTGTTGACGCCGCGTGGGGAAATGACCGTGGACTTCAACGGCGACCCGCAGGAACTGCAACGCCAGTACCAGAGCGCCAAAGCCTGTGTGCCCCAGGTCGAACTGCTCGACGCCGACCAGGCCTGCGCGCGCCTGCCGGTGCTGCGCCGCGAAAAAGTGCATGGCGCACTCTATGATCCGAGCGCCAGCGACATCGACACCGACGCCCTGCACCAGGGCTACCTGCGCGGCATCCGCCGCCAGCAGGGCGAAGTGCACAGCGATTGCGAAGTGCAGCGCCTGGAGCGCGATGCCGATGGCCACTGGCAGGTGCATACCAACCGCGGCAGCTTCAGCGCCCCCGTGCTGATCAACGCCGCCGGTGCCTGGGCCGACCAGATCGGCGCCTTGGCCGGCGCCCAACCCCTGGGCCTGCAACCCAAGCGCCGTGCCGCCTTTATCTTTGCCGGCCCCGAAGGTATCGACAGCCATGCCTGGCCGATGTTGGTCAGCCTCGACGAGTCGTTCTACATGAAGCCCGACGCCGGCATGCTGCTCGGCTCGCCGGCCAATGCCGACCCGGTCGAGCCTCATGACGTGCAGGCCGAGGAGCTGGACATCGCCATGGGCATCTACCAGATCGAGGAAGCCACCACCCTGAGCATCCGCCGCCCTACCCGTACCTGGGCCGGTTTGCGCAGCTTCGTCAGCGACGGCGACCTGGTGGCCGGTTTCGACCCACAAGTACCAGGCCTGTTCTGGGTCGCGGCGCAAGGCGGCTACGGCATCCAGACCTCGCCGGCCATGGGCCAGGCCAGCGCCGCCCTGGTGCGCGGCCAGGCGCTGGGCGAGCACCTCGAAGGCTTCGGCCTGAGCGCCGAGGCGCTGTCGCCCCGCCGCCTGCAGGGATGACGCACCGCCGCGATTGCGGCACACTCGCAGCGCCCTTGAAACAAGGGCGCTGACACCGCCTGGAGCCTGCCTGAATGTCGCTACCCCGCCCCGATCCTGCCCTGGACAACTACCGGGCCATCGCCGATGCCATCGCCACCCTGTTCTTCCCCCACGCCGAGGTGGTGCTGCACGACCTGCGCAGCCAGAAGATCGACTACATCGCCAACAACCTGTCCAAGCGCGAGATCGGTGACGATGCGGCGCTGGAGGACATGCTCGAGACCGGTAGCGAGGAAACCAACATCGGCCCCTACGAAAAGCTCAACTGGGACGGGCAGAAGATCCGTTCGCTGAGCACGGTGCTGCGCGACGGCGCCGGCAAGCCGGTTGCGGTGCTGTGCATCAACCTGAATATTTCCCTGTTCGAGAACGCCCGGGCGGCGCTGGAGCTGTTCCTCTCGCCCAACCGGCTGATCCCGCAGCCCGATGCGCTGTTTCGCGACGACTGGCAGGAGCGCATCAATACCTTCCTCAACAGCTGGCTGCGCCAGCGCCAGTTGAGCCTGAATGTACTGACCCGCGACCACAAGCGCGAGCTGGTGCTGGCCCTGCACGCCGAGGGCGCGTTCAAGGGCAAGAGTGCGGCCAATTACGTGGCCAATGTGCTGGGGATGGGGCGGGCGACGGTGTACAAGCACCTGAAGGAACTCAAGGCCTGAAAGCGCTTCAGGCCTTGAGCCGGGCGATCAGTCGCCGTAGATGTCGGTCTTGAAGTACTTGGACTGGATCTTCTGGTATTCGCCGTTGGCGCGAATGGCATCGATGGCATTGTTCAACTGGCTGACCAGCTCGGCATTGCCCTTGCGCACGGCGATCCCGGCGCCTTCACCGACGTATTTCGGGTCCTTGAGCTCCGGGCCGACGAAGGCATAATCGGCGCCCCGCGGCATGGACAGGAAGTCGTCCAGCGGGATGGTATCGGCGAAGATCGCATCCACCCGTCCGGACGCCAGGTCCATGTAGATTTCTTCGTTGTTGCTGTAGCGCTTGATGGTGATGCCCTTGGGCTCCATCACCTCGGTGGCGTAGCGATCGGTGGTGGTGGCGCGCTGCACGCCCACGGTCTTGCCCTTGAGGCTGGCGTACTGGTCATCGACCACCGCGCCTTTCTTCATCACCAGCCGCGACGAAGTGAAGTAGTACTTGTGGGTGAAATCCACCGATTTCTTACGGTCCTCGTTGATGGTCATCGACGACAGCGCGGCGTCGATCTTCTTCACCTTCAGCGAAGGAATCAGGCCGTCGAACTCCACCTCTTTCCACTCGCACTTGACCTGCATCTGCGCGCACAAGGCATTGCCGATGTCGTAGTCGAAACCGACGATCTCGCCCTTGTCGGTCTTCGAGGCAAAGGGTGGGTAGGCGGCTTCGATGCCAATACGCAAGGTTTTCTCGGCGGCGAACAGATTGCTGCTGGCCAGGAGGCTCAGGACCAGACCGCTGATCAGGGTGGACTTCTTCATGAGGGTCTCTCTCGCTCGTTATTGGAGGTGTGTTGCAAGACAGAAGAAAGGAATGGCAAGGCGTTTTGTACTTTGAAATCCATACTGGACTTTTCTGTACGAAAACTCAACAGCGGAATTCAAGCACATCGGGATCGCACTGTGGGAGCTGTGGGAGCTGTGGGAGCTGGCGAAGCCTGCGATCGAGCGCGCAGCGCTCGTGATCCTTAGATTGTGTCAGTGCTAGCCTCTCGCAGGCTTCGCCAGCTCCCACAAAGACAATCGCTCCTGCAGGAGCCGGG
Source organism: Pseudomonas sp. BJa5 (assembly GCF_030272875.2). Taxonomy (NCBI): domain Bacteria; kingdom Pseudomonadati; phylum Pseudomonadota; class Gammaproteobacteria; order Pseudomonadales; family Pseudomonadaceae; genus Pseudomonas; species Pseudomonas sp. BJa5. Next base: position 29,943 of record NZ_JALRNG020000027.1, on the reverse strand, counting down.
TCAATTACCAGCGCCCTGCCGCGTCCTCGTCGCTCTGCTTGCCCTCGACCCAGCGGTCCCCCGCTGCGGTCTGTTCCTTCTTCCAGAACGGCGCCCGGGTCTTGAGGTAGTCCATGATGAAATTGCAGGCGTCGAACGCCGCCTGGCGATGGGCGCTGGCCACGCCGACAAAGACGATCGGCTCGCCGGGCTCCAGCGCGCCGATGCGGTGCAGCACCTCGACCTTGAGCAGCGGCCAGCGCTGCTCGGCCTCGACCACGATCTTGGCCAGGGCTTTCTCGGTCATCCCCGGATAGTGTTCCAGGAACATCCCCGCCACCTCCAGGCCATCGTTGAAATCACGCACGTAGCCGACGAAGCTGACCACCGCCCCCACACCAACGTTGGCGGCATGCATGGCGTTGACCTCGGTGCCTGGATCGAATGCCGCTTGCTGTACGCGTACCGCCATGCTCAACCTCCGGTCACGGGTGGGAAAAAGGCAATCTCATCGCCCTCCTCCAGCGCTTCATCGAGCTTGCACAGCTCCTCGTTACGCGCACACATCAGATTCTGCTCGGCCAGCACCGCATAGTCCCCGCCCTTGGCCACCAGGGCCTGGCGCACGTCGTCGAGCACGGCAAAACTCCCCTCGAGACGCTCGCTGTCGAGCCCCAGCAGTTCGCGATAACGGGCGAAATACATGACCTTGACCTTCATTCGCCCTCCACCTTGTAATGACCGCTCTTGCCACCGGTCTTCTCCAGCAGGCGCACCTGCTCGATGACCATGCCCTTGTCCACGGCCTTGCACATGTCATAGATGGTCAGCGCCGCGACGCTGGCAGCAGTCAGTGCCTCCATCTCCACCCCGGTCTGCCCGGCCAGTTTGCAGCGGGCGAGGATACGCACGGCATCCTGCCCGTCGGCGGTCAGCTCGACCTTGACGCTGGTGAGCATCAGCGGGTGACACAGCGGGATCAGGTCGCTGGTTTTCTTCGCTGCCTGGATGCCGGCAATACGCGCCACGGCGAACACATCCCCCTTGGGGTGCTCGCCGTCGACAATCATTTGCAGGGTTTGCGGGAGCATGCGCACCCGCGCTTCGGCCACGGCCTCGCGCGCCGTCACGGCTTTTTCGGTGACGTCGACCATATTGGCCCGACCTTGGGAATCGAGATGAGTCAGCACAGCTCTGCTCCTGTGAAGGGAGCACAGAGTGTAAACCCAAGGGTCAGGTTTTCGCAGCGAAAAAACCGGGCGGCAGGGCCGCCCGGTGACTGGTGGTTACAGGTGCGATTCGGCGTATTCGGCCAGGATCGACCGCGGCACGCCCTGCAGGGTGATGTGCACGCCGTTGGGGAAGTCCTTGAAGCGCTCGGTCAGGTAGGTCAGGCCCGAGCTGGTAGCGGACAGGTAGGGGGTGTCGATCTGCGCCAGGTTGCCCAGGCAGATCACCTTGGAACCGGCACCGGCACGGGTGATGATGGTTTTCATCTGGTGCGGGGTGAGGTTCTGGCACTCGTCGATCAGGATCAGGCTCTGCTGGAAGCTGCGACCGCGAATGTAGTTCAGGGATTTGAACTGCAGCGGTACGCGTTCGAGGATGTAGTCGACGCTGCCATGGGTGCTTTCATCATCCATGTGCAAGGCTTCGAGGTTGTCGGTGATCGCCCCGAGCCAGGGCTCCATTTTTTCCGCCTCGGTGCCCGGCAAAAAGCCGATCTCCTGGTCCAGCCCCTGCACGCTGCGGGTGGCGATGATGCGCCGGTAGCGCTTGCTGACCATGGTCTGCTCGATGGCGGCGGCCAGGGCCAGGATGGTCTTGCCGGAGCCGGCGGCGCCGGTCAGGTTGACCAGGTGGATGTCCGGATCGAGCAGGGCGAACAGCGCCAGGCTCTGGTGGATGTCGCGCGGTTTCAGGCCCCAGGCTTCCTGGTGCAGCAGCGGTTCCTGGTGCAGGTCGAGCAGCAGCAGTTCGTCGTCCTTGATGCCCTTGATCCAGCCGACGAAGCCCTGCTCGTCGATGATGAACTCGTTGATGTGCACCGCCGGCAGGTTGTCGATCATTTGCACCCGATGCCAGGTGCGACCATGGTCCTGGCGGGTCTCGACCTTGCTGACCCGGTCCCAGAACGATCCGGTGACGCTGTGATAGCCCTTGGACAGCAGGGAAACGTCGTCAACCAGTTGGTCGGTGCTGTAGTCCTCGGCCGCGATCCCGCAGGCGCGGGCCTTGAGGCGCATGTTGATGTCTTTGGTCACCAGCACCACGTCCAGGTCCTTGCGCCGGCTACGCAGCTCAAGCAACTGGTTGATGATGATGTTGTCGTTGAGAGTCTCCGGCAGCAGGCGGTGCGGCTCGTTGCGCGGACTCATCAGGATCGACAGCAAGCCCTTGGGCCCGCTCTTGCCCCGCTGGATCGGCACGCCCTGCTCGACATCGGCAGGCGAGGCATCGCCCAGGGTCTGGTCGATCAGGCGGATGGCCTGGCGACATTCGGCGGCGACGGTGTGCTTGCCGGTCTTGAGTTTGTCGAGCTCCTCCAGCACCGTCATCGGTATGGCGACGTGGTGCTCCTCGAAATTGAGCAAGGCGTTGGGATCGTGGATCAGTACATTGGTATCGAGCACATACAGGATTGGCTTGTGGGAGGAAGTGGTGCGTCCTTGGTCATCCATACTCGGTCACCTTTGTCGGGGCCTGACGACGCAATACCAAAACGGTGCTGCGCCGAGAAGTGGCCGCCGTTCTCCCCTGTACCGCGTCGTTACGGTCGGGAAGCTCCCACAGATCAAGGTGCCCAGTGACGCCACCTGTGCTGCAGGGTTCGGCGGTCTGTCTTCTTGATACCGCAAAACCCATTACCGAAAAAAGCATTTTTACGCATTTTTGAAGTTTATTTTTCGCCATGACAAATAGCCCTTGGCGCAGGGCCAATGCACCGCTACAGTCATAAATCAGGCCCTGTGAATTGCATGTAACTTTTTCTTGCTGAGTAACCTTTCCACTCGTTATTTCAGCTTTTGCCGACAAAATGCCGGCAATCTTCCCAACCAATCCCCGTCTGCGCCGTGCGCTTGAGCAACCAGGCCACGGCTTCCTGCGCCTTGGGTTGGCCATCATGAAACTGGATCACGCCACGTCGCCACAGCAGCATCAGGGTCAGCACCCGCTGCGCCGATTGTTCGGCACTTAACCCGCCCTGGTCCTGTGCATCGATATTCCACAGCACCACTTGCAAGCCCTGGCTGGCGAAGAACCCCTGGCTGTCGGCCCGACGCTGGCCATAGGGTGGCCTGAACATCGGCACATACTGCTCGGGCAGGTCCGCCTGAACCCGCGCCTGGCTGCGCAGCACCGAGTCCTGCCAGTCCTGCCACTGCCCGTGGGAGCGGTATTGCCAGCCTTGGATGCCCACGCACTGGCCACGGTAGAGCGTGCGCAGATCGGCCAGCGAAGTCTTGTCGCGGCGCGTCTGCAGGCTGTTGCCGAGCACGAAGAAGGTGGCCGCGAGCTTTTGCCGACGCAGGTAGTCGGTCAGCCTATCGGTACTGCCGCCGATCGCCCCCGGTCCCGAGTCGAAGGTCAGCATGAACAGCCGGTCGTTGAGCTCGTCGCCGCTGCGCTCCTGGTCCGAATAGCGCTCAATCTCGCTGGCGGTCTGCGGGAACAGCGCGGCCTTGCGCAGCAGCTCATTGAGGTACAGCGTGTGAAACTCGCTGGCGGGCCCGGCCCAACCGGCATAGAAGGAGTCACCGGCCACCACGAACTTCACCGCCTGCTGGCGCAATTCGGCCTGACCATCGATGGCATAGCAGAACGAGGCATCCTGGTCGCAACTTTGCTGCGCCAGCGCGTAGTTGCGCCACAACTGTTGCCACAGGCGCTGGCGCACCTGGTTGATCGATACCAGGTTGATCTGCCGCAGCCCCAGGCGCGCGGCCAGGGTCGGTTCATCCAGCGCCTCGCTGGCCTGCAGGGCGTGGGCAAAGCCAAGGATCTCGGCACGCGAGGCGACATCGAACAGGGCCGGGCTGTCGAGCTGCTCCGGCCAGTGGCTACGGTCGAACGTCGCCAGCGGCAGCGGCGCGGCGTGGGCGGCAAGGCTCAACAGCCCGCTCAGAAATACAAAGGCAATGCGCACGATCGGGCTCCCCGGTTTCCTCGCCGCGCACTATAGCGTCAAGCGTCGGGATGGTCTGTGGCTATCGACGTCATAGCTGGAGATCACAGCCCCCGCCCCGTAGAATCGCCCCCACGATTTCAGGAGCCCGACCGATGCTGACGGTGATTTCCCCCGCCAAGACCCTCGACTACGACACCCCGCCCGTGACCCAGCGCTACACCCAGCCGCAGTACCTGGACGACTCCCAGGAGCTGATCGTGCAACTGCGCGAACTGTCGCCGGCGCAGATCAGCGAGCTGATGCACCTCTCCGACAAGCTTGCCGGCCTCAACGCAGCGCGCTTCGGCAGCTGGACCCCGGCCTTCACCCCGGACAACGCCAAGCAGGCGTTGCTGGCGTTCAAGGGTGACGTCTACACCGGGCTCGATGCCGAAACCCTCAGCGAAGACGACTTCAGCTACGCCCAGGACCACCTGCGCATGCTCTCGGGCCTGTACGGCCTGCTGCGCCCGCTGGACCTGATGCAGCCCTACCGCCTGGAAATGGGCACCAAGCTGGCCAACGCCCGCGGCAAGGACCTGTACGCCTTCTGGGGCACGCGCATCAGCGAATGGCTGAACCAGGCCCTGGCCGACCAGGGCGACGACCTGCTGCTCAACCTCGCCAGCAACGAGTACTTCAGCGCGGTCAAGCGCAGCGCCTTGAAGGCGCGGATCATCAACACCGAGTTCCGCGACTTCAAGAACGGCCAATACAAGATCATCAGCTTCTACGCCAAGAAAGCCCGCGGGATGATGAGCCGCTTCGTGATCCAGGAGCGCATCAATGACCCCGAGCGGCTCAAGCAGTTCGATGTGCAGGGCTACTACTACAGTGCCGAGCAGTCGAAGCCGGACAACCTGGTGTTCCTGCGCGATCATCCGGAGGAATAATACCTACCTGTAGGAGCGGCGGTGCGACGACTCGACTTGCCCCGCGATCAGATGCGTGGACGTTGCCCGCCTCATCGCGGGTCAAGCCCGCTCCTACAGAACCCGTGAAAACGCCAATTTTATGGCGCCATAAATTCGCCAACATCTCTTTTATTGCAAAACGCCATAACCCCCGCCCGTAATTTTTTGACGAATTTCGAAAAATTTTTTCGATACTGGCACAAAAATATCCCTCCCCGAGTTCGTCCTTTATATACAGGGATGAAACTAGCCCGTGCCATCAAAGTGGAAGTAATGGCACTTGAAAAAATATTTAAAAATCTTTCACGGTCGCCGAACCCGCCTCGGAACTTATCCCCTCGACCATCGCTCATAGCACCCGTAACGATTCTCCAGCCCAGTGTGAGAGATGACCTACAACACTGCTGGAACTGCACAACGGTTGTGCACCCAGCAACTTTTGACTTGAGTGTCGACGACTGAAGCCCAGTCGAACCCAGGAGATACGCGCCCGACAGAATCGTCCTAGTGGTTGATTTCAAAGGATTTTATCCACTTGAAAGAGCAAGCACTGCAGCGCCGGAGAACCGGTCTGCAATAAAGACGGCTGCAGTAAAGGGCACGCCATTAATTATTGGATATTAACTGCCAATATTGAGTGCAGCGTATTTCGCACTCCACATTTATATGCCTGCGCACGGTGAAGTGACATCTTCTTGCCACTAACTCCGCTCGCCCAGACATTGCTGGTTAATCAACCCGGCCTGGCTCTGCTAGTTGAGTCGGCATGATAAACACATGAGGTGATAGCGATGCGTATCAGCATCTTTGGTTTGGGTTATGTAGGTGCAGTCTGTGCAGGCTGCCTGTCCGCACGGGGTCACGAAGTGATTGGCGTGGATGTGTCCAGGACCAAGATCGACCTGATCAACCAGGGCAAGTCGCCCATTGTCGAACCCGGGCTTGAAGCGCTCCTGCAGCAGGGCATCGCCACCGGCCGCCTGCGCGGCACCACCGACTTCGCCGCGGCCATCCGCGACAGCGACCTGTCGATGATCTGCGTCGGTACGCCGAGCAAGAAGAACGGCGACCTGGGCCTGGAGTACATCGAGTCGGTGTGCCGTGAAATCGGCCTGGTGTTGCGCGAAAAAGCCAGCCGCCACACCATCGTGGTGCGCAGCACCGTATTGCCGGGCACCGTCAAGAACGTGGTCATCCCGATCCTCGAAGACTGCTCGGGGAAAAAGGCCGGCGTCGATTTCGGCGTGGCGGTCAACCCGGAATTCCTGCGCGAAAGTACCGCGATCAAGGACTACGACCAGCCGCCGATGACTGTCATCGGTGAACTGGACACCGCCAGCGGCGACATTCTGCAATCGCTGTACGAAGAGCTCGATGCGCCGATCATCCGCAAGGCCATCGAAGTGGCCGAAATGATCAAGTACACCTGCAACGTCTGGCACGCGGCCAAAGTGACCTTCGCCAACGAGATCGGCAACATCGCCAAAGCGGTCGGCGTCGATGGCCGCGACGTGATGGACGTGGTCTGCCAGGACAAGACCCTGAACCTGTCGCAGTACTACATGCGCCCGGGCTTCGCCTTCGGCGGCTCGTGCCTGCCCAAGGACGTGCGCGCCCTGACCTACCGCGCCAGCAGCCTGGACGTGAAGGCGCCGCTGCTCAACTCGCTGATGACCAGCAACGAGTCCCAGGTGCAGAACGCCTTCGACATCATCGAAAGCCACGACAAGCGCAAGATCGCCCTGCTCGGCCTGAGCTTCAAGGCCGGCACTGACGATCTGCGCGAAAGCCCCCTGGTGGAACTGGCCGAACGCCTGATCGGCAAGGGCTACGAGCTGAACATCTACGACAGCAACGTCGAGTACGCCCGTGTCCATGGGGCCAACAAGGACTACATCGAGTCGAAGATCCCGCACGTCTCGTCGCTGCTCAATGCCGATTTCGACCAGGTCATCCACCACGCCGACGTGATCGTACTGGGCAACCGCGACGAGAAGTTCCGCGCCCTCGCCCAGCAAGCCCCTGAAGGCAAGCAGGTCATCGACCTGGTCGGCTTCATGAGCAAGGCCACTTCCCCGGCCACCCGCACCGAAGGCATCTGCTGGTAAGCCGGCAGGCGCGGGGCCTTCGGGCTCCGCGCACCACCTCCCCCCTACTGGATACGGATGCAGAACATGCAAAGGCTCAAGCACGGCCTGCTACAGGTCGCCGGATGGCTGTTCTACGTGAGCCTGCTCATGTCGATCGCCCTGGCCTTGCCCAACTCGATTTTCGACCCCGACTCGAAGGACTTCATCTTCCTCGTCGGCGCCGTCGGCATCTGGCGCTATTCCATGGGTGCCACGCACTTCGTGCGCGGCATGCTGTTCCTCTACGTGGTCTACCCGCTGCTGCGGCGCAAGGTGCGCAAGCTGGGCAGCGCCGCGGACCCGTCGCATGTGTACCTGATGGTCACCAGTTTTCGCATCGATGCCCTGACCACCGCCCAGGTCTACAGCTCGGTGATCCGCGAGGCGATCGCCTGCGGCTACCCGACCACTGTGGTCTGCTCGCTGGTGGAAATGTCCGACGAACTGCTGGTGAAAAGCCTCTGGGAAAAATTCAATCCGCCAGACCGCGTCACCCTCGACTTCGTGCGCATTGCCGGCACCGGCAAGCGTGACGGCCTGGCCTATGGCTTTCGCGCCATCTCCCGCCACCTGCCGGACGAGAACGCCGTGGTGGCGGTGATCGACGGCGACACCGTGCTCGGCGAAGGCGTGGTGCGCAAGACCGTGCCCTGGTTCAAGCTGTTCGCCAATGTCGGCGGCCTGACCACCAACGAATTCTGCGAAGTGCGCGGCGGCTACATCATGAGCGAGTGGCACAAGCTGCGCTTCGCCCAACGCCACATCAACATGTGCTCCATGGCCCTGTCCAAGCGCGTGCTGACCATGACCGGGCGCATGTCGGTGTTCCGCGCCGCGGTGGTGACCAACCCCGAGTTCATCGCCGACGTCGAGAACGACTCGCTGCAACACTGGCGCCTGGGCCGCTTCAAGTTCCTCACCGGTGACGACAAGTCCAGCTGGTTCAGCCTCATGCGCCTGGGCTACGACACCTTCTACGTGCCGGATGCGGCGATCAACACGGTCGAGCACCCGCCGGAAAAAAGCTTCATCAAGGCCAGCCGCAAGCTGATGTACCGCTGGTATGGCAACAACCTGCGGCAGAACTCCCGGGCCCTGGGCCTGGGTATCCGCCGCCTGGGCCTGTTCACCAGCGTGGTGCTGTTCGACCAGCGCGTGTCGATGTGGACCAGCCTGCTGGGCCTGACCGTCGCGGTGATCGCCAGCCTCAAGTTCGGCCCGGCGTTCCTGCTGGTGTACCTGCTGTGGATCGGCATCACCCGGCTGATCCTGACCATCATGCTGCTGTGCTCGGGCCACACCATCGGCCCGGCCTACCCGCTGATTCTTTATTACAACCAGATCGTCGGCGCGATCATGAAGATCTACGTGTTCTTCCGCCTCGACAAGCAGTCCTGGACCCGCCAGCCCACTGCCCTCAAACGCGACCTCGCCAGCTTTCAACAATGGTTCAACACCTGGTCCTCCCGGACCATGACCTTCTCGGCGGCCAGCATCTTCATTGCTGTGCTGTTCATGGTCGTGTGAGCCGGAAACCGATTGGATTAAACAGGAACAAATCGCCATGAATACCGCCGTGAACGTCAATGTCGTGCATGAGTCCGAAGCCCAGCGCCAGCACGCCCGGGTGCGCATCCCGGCCAAGTTGCGGTACCTGGGGGCCAGCCGCGAAACCCTGGAAGTGAAGGTCGACGACCTGTCTGCCGGGGGCCTGAGCTTCCATGCCAAGCACCCGCTGAAAGTCGGCGAAGTGCTGCGCGGTCGCCTGCAGTTCACCGTCGACAAGCTGGGGCTGGCCATGGACATCGAGTTCCAGGTGCGCTCCTTCGACACCTCCAGCGGCCGCACCGGCGTGCAGTTCCAGAACCTCGAACCACGCGACATCGCCACCTTGCGGCACATCATCACCTCGCACCTGTCCGGCGAGCTGATCACCATTGGCGATGTGCTGAGCACCCTGCAACGCGACAACTTCACCAAGGCGCGCAAGCACAAGGACAGCAACGACGGCATGAGCGCCCTGGGCCGCCTGCGCGCGGTGACCTTCAGCCTCGGCGTGTTCGTGGTCGGGGTGGCGGCGTTCGGCTTCATCGCCAAATCGGTGTACGGCCTGTACTTCGTCAGTCATGCCCAGGCCGGCGTGGTCAGCGTACCGACCACCAACGTCACCATGCCGCGCGACGGCACGCTGCAGAGCCTGGTGGAGAACGGTGGCAATGTGCTCAAGGGCGCACCGCTGGCCTCCTTCAGCACCAGCATGCTGGACATGCTCAAGGGCCACCTGGACGACCAGCAACTTGAGCCGGCCAAGGTCGAGGAACTGTTCGGCAAGCAGTTGAGCGGCACCCTCACCAGCCCCTGCGATTGCGTCGTCGCCCGCCAGCTGGTGGACGACGGCCAGTACGCGAGCAAGGGCCAGGTGATCTTCCAGCTGATTCCACGCACCACTACCGCAACGGTTGAAGCACGCTTCAGCTACCGCCAGTTCGACGACGTCCAGCCCGGCACCCGGGTGCACTTCACCGTGGCCGGCGACGACGAGCGCCGCAGCGGCCAGATCATCAGCAGCACCAGCCTGAACAGCGCCGACCTGTCGTCGGACATCCGCGTGCAGATCAAGCCGGACGACGCCCTGCCCAGCGAGCTGGCCGGACGCCCGGTGGCAGTGGACAGCAATCGTGGCCCGTCGCTGGACTGGCTGATCGACAAAGCCGTGGCCCGTGGGCTTTGATAAGGGGTTGCCTGTGAATATGCTCAATACCCCCCCTGTGGGAGCGGGCTTGCCCCGCGATAGCCATAAGCACTGCACGGACTTCATCGCGGGGCAAGCCCGCTCCCACACTGTCCTTGGTCTGATGCTGGCTATCAGCCTGGCCGGTTGCGCCGGCCTGCCCGACCAGCGCCTGGCCAACGAAGCGCTCAAGCGCGGTGACACGGCCCTGGCCGAACAGAATTACCGGCAACTGGCCGACCTCGGTTACAGCGAAGCCCAGGTTGGGCTGGCCGATATCCAGGTGGAAACCCGCGACCCGGCCAAGCTCAAGCAAGCCGAGGCGGCCTACCGCGCTGCCGCCGATATTTCGCCCCGCGCCCAGGCTCGTCTCGGCCGCTTGCTGGCAGCCAAGCCTCAGGCCACCGAGGCCGAGCGCCAGGAGGCCGAAACCCTGTTGAAAAAGGCCTTCGCCAATGGCGAGGGCAACACCCTGATCCCGCTGGCCATGCTCTACCTGCAATACCCGCAGAGCTTCCCCCGCACCAGCGCCCAGCAGCAGATCGACCAGTGGCGCGCCGCCGGCTACCCCGAGGCGGGCCTGGCCCAGGTGTTGCTGTACCGCACCCAGGGCAGCTACGACCAGCATCTGGATGAGGTCGAGCGGATCTGCAAGGCCGCATTGACCCGCACCGATATCTGCTATGTCGAACTGGCCACCGTGTACCAAAAACGCGCGCAAGCCGAACAACAGGCCGCGTTGATCGAGCAGGTAAAAAGCGCCTACCAACGCGGCGCGATCCCGGCCTCCCGGGTCGACAGCGTCGCCCGCGTCCTGGCCGATCGCAGCCTCGGCCAGACCGATGAAAAAACCGCCCAGGCCCTGCTCGAACAGGTCGCGCCGGTCAACCCGGGGTCCTGGGTCAGCCTGGCGCAACTGCTCTACGACTTCCCGGAACTGGGCGACAGTGACCAGTTGATGGGCTACATCGACAAAGGCCGCGCCGCCGAGCAACCGCGCGCCGAGCTGCTGCTCGGTCGCCTCTACTTCGAAGGCAAGAGCGTGCCCGCCGATGCCCAGAAGGCCCAGACGCACCTGCAGAACGCCGCCAACGCCGGCGAAATCAGCGCCCATTACTACCTCGGTCAGCTCTACCGCCGTGGCTACCTGGGCAGTGTCGACCCGCAAAAAGCCGTCGACCACCTGCTCAATGCCGCCCGCGGTGGCCAGCTCAGCGCCGACTACGCCCTGGCCCAGTTGTTCAGCGAAGGCCACGGCATCCGCCAGGACCTGGTCAACGCCTGGGTCTTCATCCAACTGGCACAAGCCAACCCCAGCGATCAGTCGCGGGCGCTGGCCGAGCAGCTCGACCAACAACTCACCCCGGCGCAGAAAGCCCAGGGCCTGCGCCTGCTGCTACAGGAGCGCCAGGCCCGTGGCGCCATGGGGCCCGGCCCCGGCGCCCTGGCCCTGCAAGCCGTGCAACAACCCGAACAAGGCGAGGACTCCCTATGACACTCAATCCGTGGATGAAAGCCGGCCTGGGCCTGGGCTTCGCCCTGCTCTGGTCGTGCCCGACCCTGGCAGCCATGACCGCCGAGAAGAACTTCGGCCTGGACGTGAAGATTACCGCCCAGTCCGAAGACGACCGCGACCTGGGCACCCGCTCCGGCGGTGACGTCAACGGCGTGGGTCTGGACCTGCGCCCCTGGGTCTACGGTGAACGCGGCAACTGGAGCGCCTTTGCCATGGGCCAGGCGGTGGCTGCCACCGACATCATCGAGACCGACACCCTGCGCCAGTCGGGTGACGAGGCCGAATCCGACAACGGTAGCGCCGATGGCCGCGAAGCCGACAAGAGCTACCTGGCCATGCGTGAATTCTGGATCGGCTACAGCGGCCTGACCGCCTACCCGGGCGAGCAACTGCGCTTCGGTCGCCAGCGCCTGCGCAATGAAGACGGCATGTGGCGCGACACCAATATCGAAGCGCTGAACTGGACCTTCGACACCACCCTGCTGCGCGCCAACCTGGGCGTGGCCGAGCGCTTCAGCGAGTACCGCACCGACCTCACCGAACTGGCCCCCGAAGACAAGGACCGCCTGCACGTCTACGGCGATGTCGCCACCCAGTGGACCCCCGGTCACTGGGTTGGCCTGCGCGCCCACCACACGCATGACGACGGCAACCTGAAAAACCCGGGCGAAACCGTCGACGCCCTGGACAAGACCCGCACCGGCGATCTCACCTGGCTGGGCCTTGAGGCCAACAGCGATGCCTACAACTGGCGCAACCAGAACCGCGTCAATTACTGGGGCAGTGTGACCTGGCTGACTGGTGATCGCGACAGCCTCAACACCACCACCGTGAACGGCGAACAGGTCGCCAGCGGCCAGCAGAGCGGCGACGTCAACGCCTGGGCCACGGACTTGGGTATCCGCCTGCGCCTGGACCCCAACTGGCAGGTCGGCGCCGCCTATGCCCGTGGCAGCGGCGGCGGTGGCAGCGACGGTTCGGGCAACTACGAGCAGACCGGTCTTGAGAGCAACCGCTCCAACTTCACCGGCACCCGCTCGCGCGTGCATCGCTTCGGCGAAGCCTTCCGCGGCGAGTTGGGCAACCTGCAGGCCGCCACCCTGTTCACCTCCTGGCAGCTGCGCGACGACTACGACGCCAGCCTGATCTACCACAAGTTCTGGCGCGTCGATGGCGACCAGAACATCGGCAGCAGCGGCATCAACGCGGTGGTCGACGACAACGGCATCAACCGTCCGCTGATCCAGGGCGAGAAAGACCTGGGCCAGGAAATGGACGTCGTGGTCACCAAGTACTTCAAGCAGGGCCTGTTGCCAGCCTCCTTGAGCCAGTCGATCGACGAGCCGTCGGCACTGGTGCGCTTGCGTGCTGGCGTGTTCAAGCCGGGTGACGCCTACGGCAAGGAAGCGGACTCGTACATGCACCGCGCTTTCGTCGACGTGGTCTGGCACTTCTGATGCCTGGAGTGCACTGATATGAGCCTTCAATCCAACGCCCTGCAACGCCTGCTGGCCGGCACCCTGCTGCTGGCCAGCAGCATCGCCCTGGCCAACAGCCAGGCCTCGGCTCCGCTCGCCAAGGGGCTGCAGCAAGCCAAGACCTACACGGTCAGCAGCGCGCCGATCGAGCCGCTGCAGATCCCGGCGCCGACCCTGCCGGACCTGTCGGGCTACACCGCCCAGGCCGTGCAGAAAAAGATCGAGCGCAGCCGCAAGGGCAAGGTTTCGGTGCGACGCATGCTGCAGGAAAACGCCCTCAAGGAATTCATCGGCGGCGACAACAAGATGGCCGAATGGGTGGCACGCCAGCACGGCATCCCCCAGGCGATCTTCATCGATGACGGTCATGTCGACTTCACCGAGCTGAGCAAGCGCGTGCCCAAGCAGTACCTGAGCGAAACCGCGCCAGGCGTGTACCTGGCGCGCCTGCCGATCGTGGTCGGGCAAAAGGGCGTGCTGGAGATCGACGCCAAGGTCAAGGAACTGCGCCTGTCCCAGGAGGGCGGTTCGTTCATCGTCAACGACGGCAAGCTGTTCGTCACCGACAGCAAGGTGACCGGCTGGCGCGAGAAGGACAACGGTCCGGCCACCTTCCGCTCGCCCAAGGAGTTCCGCCCGTTCCTGCTGTCCTGGGGCGGCACCGAGACCTACATCGTCAACAGCAAGATGGCCAGCTTCGGCTATGCCAAGTCCAAGTCCTATGGCGTGAGCATTTCCCAATACACGCCGAACATGGCCAAACAGATGGGCCGCCCGGAACCCACCGGCTGGATCATCGGCTCCGAGTTCAGCGACATGTGGTACGGCTTCTACTGCTACGAGACCAGCGACTTCGTGGTCAAGGACAGCACCTACCGCGACAACATCGTCTACGGCATCGACCCCCACGACCGTTCGCACCGGCTGATCATCGCCGGCAACACCGTGTACGGGACCAAGAAAAAGCACGGGATCATCGTCTCCCGCGAGGTCAACGACAGCTGGATCATCAACAACAAGAGCTATGACAACAAGCTCTCGGGCGTGGTGATCGACCGTAACAGCGTCAACAACCTGATTGCCTACAACGAGATTTATCGCAACCACACCGACGGCATCACCCTGTACGAAAGCGGCGACAACCTGATCTGGGGTAACAAGCTGATCAATAACCGCCGCCACGGCATTCGCGTGCGCAACAGCGTGAACATCCGCCTGTACGAAAACGTCGCCATGGCCAACGGCCTGGTGGGCGTCTACGGGCACATCAAGGACCTGTCCGACACCGACCGCGACATCGCCCTGGACCCGTTCGACACCAAGGTCTCGCTGATCGTGGTCGGCGGCGAACTGGCGGCCAATGGCAGCGGCCCGCTGTCGATCGACTCGCCCCTGAGCGTCGAGTTGTACCGGGTCTCGCTGCTGGCGCCGAGCAAGGCCAATGGCATCAGCTTCTCCGGCGTGCTGGGTGAGCGTCAGGACGAGATCCTCGACCTGATGGTGCGCCAGCAGAAAGCCGTACTGATCGACCCGGTCGAACGCCAGACCGAAATGGCGGATTGAGGAAGCCCACATGACCCCACACCTGATCAAACTGCTTGGCCTCGGCGCCGCCCTGCTGGCGACCGCCGACGCGGCCCGCGCCGCTGACGTACAGGCGCCGAGCTTTACCGCCGAGCCCTGCTGCCAGCTGTGCCCCGAGGCCCATGACGCCAGCCGCTACACCACCCGCTACCAACAGAACTTCACCACCCTGATACAGGCCCGGGGCGACTGGCTGTTCCGCACCCGCGAGGACCTGCGCACCGAGTTCGACACCACCCCGGCCGGCTATCGCCGCCTGCAGCAGTTGCACGATGCCTTCAAGGCCAGGGGCGTGGAGCTGGTGATCGTCTACCAGCCGACCCGTGGCCTGGTGAACCGCAACATGCTCAATCCGGCCGACAAGGCGGCCTTCAACTACGCCAAGGCCCTGGGCAACTACCAGGCCATGCTCGGGCGTTTCAGCAAGATGGGCTACCACGTGCCCGATCTCTCGCCGCTGACCAACGAGCAACTGGCGGCCGCCGACCAGGGCAAGGACTTCTACTTCCGTGGCGACCAGCACTGGACGCCGTACGGCGCCGAGCGGGCGGCGAAGATCGTCGCCGACACCGTGCACAAGATGCCGGCGTTCGCAGGCATCCCCCGGCGTGAGTTCGAGAGCCACAAGTCCGGGCGCATGGGCAAGACCGGCACCCTGCACAACGTCGCCGGGCAACTGTGCGGCACCAGCTACGCGGTGCAGTACATGGACCAGTTCGTCACCGAGCCCAAGGGCGAAAGTGGCGGCGACGACCTGTTCGGCGATTCCGGCAACCCGCAGATCACCCTGGTCGGCACCAGCCACAGTGGCAAGAACTACAACTTCTCCGGTTTCCTCGAACAGTACATCGGTGCCGACGTGCTCAACGTCGCCTTCCCCGGCGGCGGCCTGGAGGGCTCGATGATCCAGTACCTGGGCAGCGACGAATTCCAGAACAAGCCGCCGAAGATTCTCATCTGGGAGTTCTCGCCGCTGTATCGCCTGGACCAGGAAACCATCTGGCGGCAGATGCTCGCCCTGATCGACAACGGCTGTGAAGGCAAGCCTGCGCTGATGAAGGCCAGCACCGCCCTCAAGCCCGGCAAGAACGAGCTGATGGTCAACGGCAAGGGCGGCGTGATCAAGGACCTGGTCAATGGCCGCCACCAGCTGGACATCCGCTTCGAGGACACCTCGGTCAAGGTATTGCAAGCCACCCTGTGGTACCTGAACGGTCGCCACGAGGACGTGAAGATCGAGAAGCCGGAGACCTCCGACACCGACGGGCGCTTCGCCTTCCAGCTGCGCGAGGACGAGGACTGGGCCAGCCAGACCCTGCTCGCCGTGGAACTCCAGGGGCCGCAAAGCGGCAGCCAGAAGGTCGAGGCCACGCTCTGCAAACGCAAGTGAGTCACTTATGAACAGATTCAGCACAATCCCCACTTCTGTGGGAGCGGGCTTGCCCCGCGATTCAAGCGAACACAGCATCGCGGGGCAAGCCCGCTCCCACAAGGGGCGCTCCCACCGTTTCTGCGTATCGGTGCTCGCCCTGGCCCTGTTCGGCCCGCTCGCCCAGGCCGCCGGGCTGGTTCCGCCCCAGGGCTACTACGCCGGGATCGAGAAACTCAAGACCGGTGGCGGCTACAAATGCGAGGCCGTCCCCAAGCCCTATACCGGCAAGTTGCTGTTTCGCAGCAAATACGAAGGTTCGGACGGCGCCCGCGCGACCCTGAACAAGGCCTCGGAAAAGGCCTTCCGCGACTCCACCGCGAGCATTACCACGCTCGAGCGCGGCGTCAGCCAGCAGGTGATGCAGTACATGCGCGACGGCCGCCCGCAGCAGCTGGACTGCACCCTAGAGTGGCTGGGCACCTGGGCCCGTGCCGATGCGCTGATGTCCACCGACTACAACCACACCGGCAAGTCCATGCGCAAATGGGCCCTGGGCAGCTTGAGTTCGTCCTGGCTGCACCTGAAGTTCTCCAGGTCCCAGCCCCTGGCCGCACACCAGCAGGAGGCCGAACTGATCGAGAAGTGGTTCGCGCGCCTGGCCGACCAGGTGGTCAAGGACTGGAGCGGCCTGCCGCTGGCGAAAATCAACAACCACTCCTACTGGGCGGCCTGGTCGGTCATGGCCACGGCCGTGGTCACCGACCGCCGCGACCTGTTCGACTGGTCGATCAAGGAATACCGGGTGGCCGCCAACCAGGTCGACGCCCAGGGCTTCTTGCCCAACGAGCTCAAGCGCAAGCAGCGTGCCCTGGCCTACCACAACTATGCCCTGCCGCCGCTGGTGATGATCGCCAGCTTCGCCCAGGCCAACGGCGTCGATGTGCGTCCCGAGAACAACGGCGCACTCCAGCGCCTGGGCGATCGGGTGCTGGCCGGGGCGAAGGATCCGAGCCCCTTCAAGACGAAGAACGGCGAGAAGCAGGACATGCACGACCTGAAGGTCGATAGCAAATACGCCTGGCTCGAACCCTGGTGCAGCCTCTACCGCTGCAGCGCCGCTGTGCTGGAAAAGAAGCACGCCATGCAGCCGTTCCGGAATTTCCGCCTGGGCGGCGACCTGACCCGGGTCTATGACCCGCAGGCTGAACAGAAGAAATGAGGTAGGACCAATCGCCGGTCAAGCCCGCTCCCACAGGAGCGCGGCGAACCCTGTGGGAGCAGGCTTGCCCCGCGATGCTATTGAACGCTCCCCGCTGATTTTTCACGGGGGGTTTGGGGGGCTGCTGCCCCGACTGATAACGACAAGGAGAGATCGGGATGGTGTTCTCGTCCAACGTGTTCCTGTTCCTGTTCCTGCCGATCTTTCTCGGCTTGTACTACCTGAGCGGGCAACGCTATCGCAACGCACTGTTGCTGCTGGCCAGCTACATTTTCTACGCCTGGTGGCGGGTGGACTTCCTCGCCCTGTTCGCCGGGGTGACCCTGTGGAACTACTGGATCGGCCTGAAGGTCGGCGCCGCCGGCGTGCGCACCAAACCGGCCCAGCGCTGGCTGCTGCTCGGCGTTGCGGTGGACCTGTGCATCCTCGGCTACTTCAAGTACGCCAACTTCGGCGTGGAGAGCATCAACGCGATCATGACCTCCTTCGGTCTTGAGCCGTTCATCCTGACCCATGTGCTGCTGCCGATCGGTATCTCGTTCTACATCTTCGAGTCGATCAGCTACATCATCGACGTGTACCGCGGCGACACCCCGGCCACGCGCAACTTGATCGACTTCGCCGCCTTCGTGGCAATCTTCCCGCACCTGATCGCCGGCCCCGTGCTGCGCTTCAAGGACCTGGCCGACCAGTTCAACCACCGCACCCACACCCTGGACAAGTTCTCCGAGGGCTGCACGCGGTTCATGCAGGGCTTCATCAAGAAGGTGTTCATCGCCGACACCCTGGCGGTGGTCGCCGATCACTGCTTCGCCCTGCACAACCCCTCCACCGGCGACGCCTGGCTTGGCGCCCTGGCCTACACCGCGCAGCTGTACTTCGACTTCTCCGGCTACAGCGACATGGCCATCGGCCTGGGCCTGATGATGGGTTTCCGTTTCATGGAGAACTTCAAGCAGCCCTACATCAGCCAGTCGATCACCGAATTCTGGCGGCGCTGGCACATCAGCCTGTCGACCTGGCTGCGCGACTACCTGTACATCACCCTGGGCGGCAACCGCGGCGGCACCGTTGCCACCTACCGCAACCTGTTCCTGACCATGCTGCTGGGCGGCCTGTGGCACGGCGCCAACGTCACCTACATCATCTGGGGCGCCTGGCACGGCATGTGGCTGGCCATCGAGCGGGCCCTTGGCATCGACACCAACCCGCAGCGCTTCAACCCGATCAAGTGGGCCTTCACCTTCCTGCTGGTGGTGGTCGGCTGGGTGATCTTCCGCGCCGAGAACATGGAAGTGGCCGCTCGCATGTACGGCGCCATGTTCAGCTTCGCTGACTGGCAGCTGTCGGAACTCAACCGCGCCAACCTCACCAGCCTGCAGGTCGCCACCCTGCTGGTGGCCTACGCGACCCTGGCCTTCTTCGGCCTGCGCGACTTCTACCGCAACGCCAGGCCCGCGCCCAAGGCCAGCCCGGTGGCCGTGCAGGCCGACGGCAGCCTGAGCCTGGACTGGGGCCTGTACCTGACTCGCGCACTGGTGTTGCTGCTGTTCGTCGCCTCGATCCTCAAGCTCTCGGCGCAAAGCTACTCGCCGTTCCTCTACTTCCAGTTCTGAGCGAGCCGACCATGACCCGATCATTACGCAAACTCTATTCCCTGTTGTTCCTCGCCCTGTTGCTGGGCCTGGGCCTGTGGTCGCTGGGTGCCTTGAGCGGCTTCCAGCGCACGGCGCAGATGAGCGTGCTCGACGGCAAGCTGGCCAAGGCCGCCGAGACCCACTACGACGAGCAGTTCCCGCTCAAGCGCATCGGCACCAACCTGTGGGCGGCGCTGGACTTCACCCTGTTCAACGAAGGCCGTCCCGGCGTGGTGCTGGGCCGCGAGCACTGGCTGTTCAGTGACGAAGAGTTCAAGCCGATCGCCGGCAGCGACCAGTTCGAACAGGAGAACCTGGCGCTGATCCGTGGCGTACACGACACCCTGCAGCAGCGCGGCGTGCAACTGGTGCTGGCCATCGTCCCGGCCAAGGCGCGCCTGTACAGCGAGTACCTGGGTGAGCAGACCCCGTCCACCCTGCACAGCGACCTGTACAACGAGTTCCACGCTCAGGCACGCCAGGCCGGGGTGTTCGCCCCGGACCTGCTGGCGCCGCTGCAAAGCGCCAAGGCCCACGGCCAGCTGTTCCTGCGCACCGATACGCACTGGACGCCGATGGGCGCCGAAGTAGTCGCCCAGCAGCTGGCCGAAGCTGTCAGCCGGCAGAACCTGCTCAACGGCGAGCCGCAGCCGTTCGTCACCGAACAACGCCAGAGCGCCCCGTACAAGGGCGACCTGACCAACTTCCTGCCGCTCGATCCACTGTTCAGCAACCTGCTGCCACCGCCGGACACCCTGCAACAGCGCAGCACCCGCCCGGCCGAAAGCGCAGCACAAGACGGCGACGCCCTGTTCGCCGACAACCAGATCCCGGTGGCGCTGGTCGGCACCAGCTACAGCGCCAACGCCAACTGGAACTTCCTCGGCGCCCTGCAGCAGGCCCTGCGCAGCGACGTGGTCAATTACGCCGAAGACGGCCATGGCCCGCTGCTGCCGATGCTCAAGTACCTGCAGAGCGATGCCTTCAAGAGCAGCGCCCCACAGGTGCTGATCTGGGAGTTCCCGGAACGCTATCTGCCAATGAAGAACGACCTGGGCGACTTCGATCCGCAGTGGATCGCCCAACTGAAAAAAACCCGAACTGCCAACCAAGACCTGGCCCAGTCGTCCATCCGGACGCCACACTGAAGAGGAAATACCCATGACCTTGCACACCACCAAGCACCGCATCGCCAAAGCCTGCGCCCTGGCCGCAGGTCTGAGTCTGCTCTCGCTGCAGGCCTTCGCCGGCGCCGACGCCGCGCTCTACGGCCCGAGCGCGCCGAAGGGCTCGACCTTCGTGCGCATCTTTAACGCCGGCAACCAGGCGGTCAGCGCCAGCGTCGGCAACACCAAGATCAACGAGGTGGCCGCCCAGGCCAGCAGCGACTTCAGCTTCATGCCCCAGGGCGACTACAGCGCCCAGGTCGGCAGCCAGAGCGTGCCGGTCAAGCTCGCCTCCGATCACTACTACACCCTGGTCAACCACGCCTCGGGCACGCCGCAACTGGTCGAGGAACCGCCATTCAAGAACAAGCAGAAATCCCTGGTACGGGTGCAGAACCTCAGCGACCAGGCCCTGACCCTGAAGACCGCCGACGGCAAGACCGAAGTGGTCAAGGCGGTAGCCGCCAAGGCTCGCGGCGAGCGCGAGATCAACCCGGTCAAGGTCAGCCTGGCGCTGTATGAGGGCGACAAGAAAATCAGCGACCTCAAGCCCGTGGCCCTGGAGCGCGGCGAAGCCGCGGTGCTCTACGTCACCGGTTCCGGCAGCAACCTGTCGCCGGTCTGGGTCAAGCGCCCGGTATCGACCCGTTAATCACCTGCCTCTTTCAATCTTCGGAGAACTCTCATGATTCCAGTCATCCTGTCCGGTGGTAGCGGTTCGCGTCTGTGGCCCCTGTCGCGCAAGCAATTCCCCAAGCAGTTCCTGGCCCTGACCGGTGAGCACACGCTGTTCCAGCAGACCCTCTCGCGCCTGGTGTTCGAAGGCATGGACAGCCCCGTCGTGGTCTGCAACAAGGACCACAAGTTCATCGTCAGCGAGCAGTTGAGCACCCTGAAACTGCAAACCCAGGGCATCCTCATGGAACCCTTCGGGCGCAACACCGCCCCGGCGGTGGCGCTGGCCGCGATGAAGCTGGTCAACGAAGGTCGTGACGAGCTGATGCTGGTACTGCCCGCCGATCACGTGATCGACGACCAGAAAGCCCTGCAGCGAGCCCTGGCCCTGGCCACGGTGGCGGCCGAGCGCGGCGAAATGGTGCTGTTCGGGGTGCCGGCGACCAAACCGGAAACCGGCTACGGCTACATCAAGTCGAGCCAGGATGCCCTGCTGCCCGAGGGCGTCAGCCGGGTGGCGCAGTTCGTCGAAAAGCCGGATGAACAGCGCGCCGCCGAGTTCGTCCGCAGCGGCAACTACTTCTGGAACAGCGGCATGTTCCTGTTCCGCGCCAGCCGCTTCCTCGAAGAACTGAAAAAGCATGACCCGGATATCTACGACACCTGCCTGCTGACCCTGGAGCGCAGCGTCGAGGACGGCGACAACCTGAGCATCGACGAAGCCACCTTCGCCTGCTGCCCGGACAACTCCATCGACTACGCGGTGATGGAAAAGACCCAGCGCGCCTGCGTGGTGCCGCTGAGTGCCGGCTGGAGCGATGTGGGCTGCTGGTCGTCGCTGTGGGACGTGCACGAGAAGGACGACAACGGCAACGTCACCAAGGGCGACGTGGTGGTACAGGACAGCCGCAACTGCATGATCCATGGCAACGGCAAGCTGGTGTCGGTGATCGGCCTTGAGAACATCGTGGTGGTCGAGACCAAGGACGCGATGATGATTGCCCACAAGGACAAGGTCCAGGGCGTCAAGCAACTGGTCAACACTCTCAACGAGCAAGGCCGCAGCGAGACCCAGAACCACTGCGAAGTGTACCGGCCGTGGGGCTCCTACGACTCGGTGGACATGGGCGGGCGCTTCCAGGTCAAGCACATCACCGTCAAGCCCGGCGCCAGCCTGTCGCTGCAGATGCACCACCACCGTGCCGAACACTGGATCGTGGTGTCCGGCACCGCCGAAGTGACCTGCGACGAGAACGTGTTCCTGCTCACCGAAAACCAGTCCACCTACATCCCGATCGCCTCGGTGCACCGCCTGCGCAACCCGGGCAAGATCCCGCTGGAGATCATCGAGGTGCAGTCGGGCAGCTACCTGGGTGAGGACGACATCGAGCGCTTCGAAGACATCTACGGACGCTCGACACCGATCGAGCGCGGGATTTCGATCAAGACCATCGCTCAGTAAAACCCCATCGCGGGGCAAGCCCGCTCCCACAAGGTTGACACAAGACCTGTGGGAGCGGGCTTGCCCCGCGATGCTTTTTTGAGGCCCACCCGATTTCCAGTTAGGATAAAAGCTCACAGGCACTCAAGGCTTCATCCATGCTGATCGGCGCCCTGCTTATCCTCACCTGGCTGGTCCTGCTGCTGCGCTACCCGGCCAAGGCCCTGCCCATCTCCCTGGCTGCGGTGTTCGGCCTGGGGCTGGTTGCACTCTGGGTGGTCTGGCAGGACAACCGCGAAACCAAGCAGTTGGCACGCCTGGACCTGCGCCTGAGCTACGCCCCCGAACACTGTCCCGCCGACCGCCCGCTGCGGGTGCAGATGAAGAATGGCAACGACGTACCGCTGCTCAACGTACGCTGGCGCGTGGCGGCCTACGCACCGGGTGACAGCGTCAACCTCAGCGAAAACACCTACAGCGCCCCCCGCTACCGCGGCCCCGAGCTGCAACCTGGCGCCGACTGGAGCGACTGCCTGCCTTTGCCGCCGCTGCGTTCCGGGTATCGCCCGCAGTCCCTGGAGTTCCGCGCCGAACAGCTGCAAGGCAGCTTCGCCAACTAGTATTTTTGTCAGTTACCCCCTGCGCGAAAATGACGTTCAATCAGGCCAGTTCAATGCCGCCTGGAACAAGCATATGGGACAGCTCGTGGAGATCGGACCCTGCGACAGCGACAGGGTCAACCAGCTTTTGGGGTGCACTGCTCGCGTTCGACCGTCAGTGATCTTGCTGTATGCCAGGCACTGTCCGCCCTGTGAGCAGCTGCACCCGCAAGTCGAGCAGGTAGCCCGACTCACCCCCGAAGTGGACTTCTATGCCCTGGCCGCCGAAGGGCAACGCCTGCTGTGCAAGCAACTGGGTATTGTCGGCTTCCCGGCGCAAGTGTTCATCGATCGCAACGGTAACCGCAGCGTGGTGATGGGCAGCGACTGGAGGCATATCAACAAGGCACTCGATAAGCTGCTGGGAGTGCACGTATGATCGAGCCTTCCCCCTCTTCTGCGCTCAGGTTCGCTCATGCCCATTGTCCTCATCACGGGTTGTTCCAGCGGTATCGGTCGTGCCCTGGCCGACAGCTTCAAAAATGCCGGCTTCGAGGTCTGGGCCACCGCCCGCAAAGCCGGCGATGTGGCGCAGTTGCAGGCAGCCGGCTTCAAGAGTCGTGAACTGGACGTCAACGATGCCGATGCCCTGCAACGCTTGAGTGAAGAAATCCAAAGCGCCCATGGCGGCCTCGACATACTCATCAACAATGCCGGCTATGGCGCCATGGGGCCGTTGCTCGATGGCGGCGTCGAGGCCATGCGCCGACAGTTCGAGACCAATGTCTTCGCCCTGGTCGGCGTCACCCGCGCGCTGTTCCCGGCATTGCGCCGCAACAAGGGGCTGGTGGTGAATATCGGCAGCGTGTCCGGCGTGCTGGTCACCCCCTTTGCCGGCGCCTATTGCGCCTCCAAGGCGGCGGTGCACGCCCTGAGCGATGCCCTGCGCCTGGAGCTGGCGCCCTTCGGTGTGCGGGTGATGGAGGTGCAGCCAGGGGCCATCGCCTCGCAATTCGCCAGCAATGCCGGACGCGAAGCGGAACAGGTGATCGAGGAAAACTCGCCGTGGTGGCCGGTGCGCGAAAGCATCCGCGCCCGCGCCCGCGCCTCCCAGGACAAGCCGACCCCGGCCAGCGAGTTTGCTCAAGGCCTGCTCAAGGCAGCGCAGCAACCGCAGCCTCCGGCGTTGCTGCGCCTGGGTAATGGCAGCCGTGCCCTGCCATTGCTGCAAGCCTGGTTGCCCCAGGGCTTGCTGCAGCGGGTACTGAAAAAGCGCTTCGGCCTCGACGGCGTACTCTGATCAACCCTGTGCCGCGAGCTGCGCCGTCGGTTCGAACGACTGCCAGCCGCCGCCCAGCGACTTGTACAGGCCGACCAGCGCCTGGGACACCGCCGCCGAACTTTCGACCCATTGCTCCTCGCTGGCCAGCAAGGCGCCCTGCACGCTGAGCACGTTGAGAAAATCCACCGCCCCCTCCACGTACTGCTGCTGCGCCGTCTGCAAGGCAATGCGGTTCTGCCGCACCGCTTCGGCCAGCAGGTCGCGACGCAGCTGGCTGGCGTTGTACAGGCGCAGCACATCATCGATTTCGTGCCAGGCGCCCAGCACCACCTGTTGGTAGTGCAAGGCCGCTTCCTGCTGCTGGGCCTCGCGCAACTGGAGCACGCCACGCAGGCGCCCGCCTTCGAAGATCGGCAGGCTCAACTGGGGACCGATGCCGAAGCGCCGCGAGTCCCAGCCGCCGAAGTCGGACAGTTGCAGGGACTGGAAACCGACATTGCCCGACAAGCGAATACTCGGATAGAAGTCGGCCTTGGCCACACCGATACTGGCCGTGGCCGCATGCAGTTGCGCCTCGGCCTGGCGGATATCCGGGCGACGCTGGGCCAGTTCCGACGGCACGCCAATGGCAAAGCGCTGCTCTGGCGCCGGCATGGCGCCCGGTGCCAGCAGTTCGGCCTGCAAACTGCGCGGCGGCTCGGCGAGCAACAGGCTCAAGGCATTGATCAACTGTGCCTGGCGTTCCTCCAGGATCGGCAGGCGCGCCTCGATCGACGCCACCTGGGCACTGGCCTGGGCCACGTCAAGGGCGGTGGCGACGCCATCGCGCAAACGCATCTGCGACAGGCGCAGGCTGTGCCGCGAGACATCGAGGTTTTCCCGGGTCACGGCCAGGGTGCCCTGCACTGCACGCAGCTGGATGTAATCGCCGGCCGTCTCCGCCAGCAACGCCAGCAACACGCCACGCCGGTCGTTCTCGGCGACTTCGACCACGGCATCGGCGGCTTCGACCTGACGCCGCACCCGGCCCCAGAGGTCCAGCTCCCAGCTGGCGACCAGGTCGCCCTGCCAGAGGTTGAAAGCCGACTTGCCGCTGTGGCCTGAAGGATCGTTCAAGCCTTCGGCGCTGTTGCGGGCACGGCTGTAGCCCGCATTCAGATCGACCGCGGGGGTTTGCTCCGCGGCGATGCTGGTGCGCAACGCCCGGCTTTGCGCCAGTCGTGCCGTGGCGATCTGCAGGTCGAGGTTGCGCTGGCTGGCGCGCTCGACCAGGTCGCTGAGTTTGGCGTCATGAAAACTCTCCCACCAGCGTTGCTCCAGTGGCTCGGCCACCGCCTGACTGGGCGCGGGCGTTTCCTGCACGGGCGCCCAGGTGGCCGGGGCCTGGCTGGCGGGCGGGTGGAAGTCCGGGCCCAGGGTGCAGCCGGCCAGCAGGCTCAGCATCAAGGGACTGAGGGCGAACACAGGTTTCATCGGGCGCTGACCTCATTGCCGCTGGTGAGCGTGGCGCCGGTGTCGATTTTCGCCACCACCGACATGCCCACCCGCAAGCGCTGGAGCAAGGGCTGGTCGGCATCGAAGACGATCTTCACCGGAATGCGCTGGACCACCTTGGTAAAGTTGCCGGTGGCGTTATCCGGCTTGACTGCCGCGAAGGTCACGCCAGTGGCCGGGGCGATGCTCTCTACCCGGCCGTGCAGGTACTGGTCGGCGAAGGTGTCGACGCGGATCTGCACCGGCTGCCCGGGCTGTACATGGGTGAGCTGGGTTTCCTGGAAGTTGCCGACCACATAGGCCTGCTCCAGCGGCACCACCGACAGCAGCCGTGCACCCGGGTTGACGTAGGCACCGACCCGCACGGCGCGCTCGCCGACCATGCCGTCGATCGGCGCCTCGATGCGGGTATAGGACAGGTCCAGTTGCGCCCGTTCCAGGCTGGCCTGTGCATGCTTGAGGCCACCTTCGGCGCTGTCGACCTGGGCCGTGAGAATGTCCACCTGCTTGCGCGCAGCGGCCAGCGCCGCTTCGGAATTGGCCAGCCGGGCGCGGGCCTGGTCGACCCGGCTGCGCGCCTGCTGGGCGTTCTGCACGGTACCGGCGCCCTGCTCGGCCAGGCGGCTGTGGCGGGTCAGTTCATGGTTGGCAAAGGCCAGTTCAGCCTGGTCAGCGTTGACCGCCGCCAGGGCCTGGGCAATCAGCGAGGCCTGGCGCTCCAGGGTGGCGCGGGCGTTGTGGCGCTGGGCCGTGGACACCAGCAGTTGTGCCTGGGCCGCCGCCAGGGCGGCCTGGTAGTCACGGTCGTCGATCACCGCCAGCAATTGCCCGGCCTTGACCTGCTGGTTGTCCTCCACCAGCACCTGCTTGATGAACCCCGCCACCTTGGGGGCGATCACGGTGTAGTCGGCCGACACGTACGCGTCGTTGGTGCTCTGCTCGGCATCGCTGCCGAGCAATATCGGGCCGGCGATCGCGGCCAGCCCGGCGACCACCAGGGCGGCGACGATCAAGGCGGTTTTTCGATGTGTTGTTGTAGTCGTCATGTCGTTCTCTCAAGGCCACGAACCTAAGCCACCGCACGCGGCGGGTAGATCCGTGTAGGTACAAAAGGAATCAGCAGGATCAGCGCCGCGGCCAGCAGCGCCATGCACAGGTAGAGGTCGGCCGAAGTCAGCACCAGCGCTTGTTCGTGGATACGTTTGGCAAGGCCTGGGGCGCTACTGTCGGCCAGGGGTGAATTGCCCAGGCTGTCGACCAGCGCGTTGGAATGAAAATGCCGGCGCACTGTGGTCAGGGCTTCGAGCAGCCCGGTGGCGACCACCGAGGCCAGGCCCTTGATGGTGTTGAACCAGGCCGAGGCGAACGGCCCGTCCTGCGGGGTCATGCCACCGGTGGCGAGCATCAGCAGGGGGATCACCGACATCGGCTGGCCAAAGATGTGCAGCAGTTGCAGCAGGTAGAAGTTGTCGCGGATCCACACGCTGGTGAGCTGGGTGCCCAGGATGCACGACAACGACAGCATGCCCAGCCCCGTCGCCAGCACCCAACGGCAGTCCACCGCGCGGATATTGCACAGCGCGGCCACCAGCGGCAGCGCCAGCAACTGCGGCAGGGCCACCAGCAGCATCAAGGGGCCGGTCTGCACCGGACGATAGCCCTGAACCTGCGCCAGGTAGCTGGAAGGAATGACGATCGCCGCGGTGAGCACGATCAGCACGCCGAACAGCGTCACCAGAGCGTGGGTCAGGTTGCGGGTCTTGAGCATCTGCAGCTTGAAGAACGGCAAGGGCTCGGACCATTCATTGAACAGGAACAGCACCAGCAACAGCAGGCCACCGCCGAGCAGCCAGCAGATCAGCGGCGAGCTGAACCAGCCCAGGCGATCCCCCAGGGTCAGGCCGATCACCAGCGAACAGATGGCTGGCAATCCGAGCACCAGGCCGCGCCAGTCGAACTGCTTGAAGCGCTCCAGGCGCAGCGGATCCTGGGGCAGGCCCCAGGCCACACAGGCCATGGCCAGCAACGACGGCAGGATGATCTGCCAGAACGCCCACTGCCAGCCGACGTATTCGGTCCACAGCCCCGCCAGCGGCGTCCCCAGGTTCGGCCCGAACGTGGCAGTCAAGGCGTAGCCGGCCAGGCCATAGACCTTGATCCCCGGCGGCAGGAAACGCAGCGCGACGCTCATCAGCATCGGCGGCAAGGCGCCCGACGCCAGGCCTTGCAAGGTGCGCAGCAACATCAGGCTGGACAGGTTGGGCGCATAGGGTTGCAGCAGGCCCAGCAGGGCAAAGGCGGCGATGGCGCAGAGGGTGAAGCGGCGCAGGGAAAAGGTCGCCGCCAGCCATGGCGAAAAGGCCATGGCCGACACCGACGCCGCCGCGTAAACCGCGATCAGCCAGGCACCCTCATCGGCGCCGATGAACATCCCGCCACGGATATCGGCCAGCGAGGCCTTGGTGACCATCTCGTTGAGACCGGCGCACAGCACCGCCAGCAGCACACCAAGCAGGCCGACCACAATGCGCGTGCCGAAGGCTGCCGGCGCCGCAGGCGCAGCGACCGGTGTCGGCACCACAGGTAAAGGCGTCGCGGTCAGCGAACTCATGACAAACATCTCCGGGCTGGCAAGGAACCCGAAGAAGTTTACGAAGGGGCAATGTTAACGAAAATCGACATATTGACAGCTTACTAGTGCAGCAAACGCAATCCTCAGACCGGTTCGCTGCAGCAGGCCTTGAGTGTCTGGCGCAGCCAGCGGTGGGCCGGGTCGTTGTCGAAGCGTGGGTGCCAGGCCTGCATCACCGTCACCCGCTCCATCGGCAGCGGAATGGCGAACGAACGCAGCGGCAGGCCCAGCTTGCTGACGCTGCTGAGGATGTTGGCCGGCATGGGCAGCAGCAGGTCGGAGTCGGGCAAGGAGAACATCGCCGAGTGGAAGCTCGGGGTAATCAGCGCCACTCGCCGCTGCACCTTGTAGTGGGCCAGCTCGACATCGATCGGCCCGTTGGCCCGGCCACGGCGCGACACGCTGATCTGCGGGTAGGCGGCAAAGCGCTCGGGGGTGATCTGGGCGTCGAAAATCGGGTGGTCCTGACGCGCCAGGCCCACATAGAGGGTGTGGAACAGGCTCTGCATCTTGATCTCGGGCCCCAGGTCGATGGTCGAACTGACGATCAGGTCGGTGCGTCCGTCGCGCAGCACGCTATCGTCGTCGCCGACGCTTTCCGGCACGAAGCGCAACACCGTGCGTGGCGCCTGCTCATGCATCATGCGCAGCAGTTGCGCGCCATAAAGGGCGATGAACAGGTCATTGGTGCGGATGTTGAAGGCGCGGTCCAGGGTGCTCAGGTCGACCTCTTCACGGCTGCGGAACACCAGCCCGGCCTGCTCGACCAGGGCTCGCACCTGATCGTGCAGGGCCAGTGCCCGAGGCGTGGGCACCAGGCCACGACCGGCACGGACCAGGATCGGGTCGCCGATGGCCTCGCGGATGCGCCCCAGGGTCCGGCTCATGGCGGCCGGGCTGAGGTTCATGCGGCGCGCCGCGCCCACCACGCTGCCCTCGTCGAGCAGGGCGTCGAGGGCGACCAGCAGGTTCATATCCGGGATCTGCATTGCCAGGCATCCATGAGTAAGCGTGAAGAATGAGGGGATCTTAGCAGCTCGACTGCAGGCAGCAGCGTGCGCCGGACGCAATCACACAGTGCGCGGCAGGCCATTTATCCGCACCGGCGCTTGGCCAACAATGGGCGGCTCGACATTGCGCTTATGGAGTCCTGCATGCTCAGTCCGGTCCTGATTGCCATCGATGGTTCCAGCGTTTCCCGGGGATTGGTGGCACTCGCGCAACAGTTCTGCCAGCCGGACCGCCATCGCCTGCAAGTGATGCTGGCCGTCGACAGTGCCTTTGCCTTGAGCGAACCGATCAGCCTTTACGAGCAGCAGGAGTTTCCGGCGGCCACTGATGAACAGCGCCATGCCGATCAGGCGGTCGCGCAAACCTTGCATGACCTGCGGGCACTGGGCTTCGCCTGTGAAGGCAAGCTGGTTCAAGGTGAGCCGGTGGCGGCGATCGTGGCCGAGGCCCGGCGGCTCGAGTGCGCCTTGATCATCATGGGGCACCGCCACCTCAACCGGCTGGGACGGCTGCTGGATCCTTCGATCAGCAGCAAGGTCGTCGATCAGGTCAGGTGCCCGGTGCTGGTGGATTCGCGGCCGGCCTGAATCACCCGGGGCCGCGCTGCGGCCCATCGCAGGCTTCGCCAGCTCCCACAGAGGCCAGGGTTGCTCCTGCTTTTGTGGGAGCTGGCGAAGCCTGCGATGAAGGCACCACTTAACTCAGTTTCCCACAGTGGCAAGCACACCGCCGGCCCTCGTGGGAGCTGGCGAAGCCTGCGATGAAAGCACCACTCAACTCAGTTTTCCACAGTGGCAAGCACACCGCCGGCCCTTGTGGGAGCTGGCGAAGCCTGCGAAGAAGGCACCACTTAACTCAGTTTCCCACAGTGGCAAGCACACCGCCGGCCCTCGTGGGAGCTGGCGAAGCCTGCGAT
>NZ_JALRNG020000272.1:0-218 GCF_030272875.2 Pseudomonas sp. BJa5 | reverse complement strand
GCCATGACCATCACCCTCAGCAACGGTGAGTCCATCACCATCGCTGCCGGTGAGACTTCGGGCAGCGTCACCGTGGCGGCACCGGACGACGACGTGTACATCGACGCCGGCCAGGTCGAGGCGACCATCACCGGCACCAGTGGCGGCGACTTCGAAAACCTCAACGTCGACCCGTCGGCGGCCGTCACCGAGGTCAACGACACCATCGACCCGTCGAC
>NZ_JALRNG020000271.1:0-218 GCF_030272875.2 Pseudomonas sp. BJa5 | reverse complement strand
TCGGTCAACGAAGGTGGCGAGATCACCTACACCGCGACGCTGACCAACCCGGCTGGCACCGCCATGACCATCACCCTGAGCAATGGCGAGTCCATCACCATCGCTGCCGGTGAGACTTCGGGCAGCGTGACCGTGGCGGCACCGGACGACGACGTGTACATCGATGCCGGTCAGGTCGAAGCGACCATCACCGGCACGTCCGGTGGCGACTTCGAAAA
>NZ_JALRNG020000270.1:0-220 GCF_030272875.2 Pseudomonas sp. BJa5 | reverse complement strand
TCGCCAGGTTTGCGACCGCTTCGCGCTCGATCGCAGCCTGGCGGCAGCTCCCACAGGGTGAACTGCACCCCAAAAGTTGGACACCCATCCAACCTTTGGGGTCAGTTCAGGGGCTTCAGCCTTCCGCTGTGGGAGCTGGCAGCGCCAGCGATCGACTGCACAGCAGTCGCAATCCGGGCACCTCATTGAACCTGGAAGAACGAGGTCGCCAGGTTTGCGA
>NZ_JALRNG020000269.1:0-222 GCF_030272875.2 Pseudomonas sp. BJa5 | reverse complement strand
AGGCCACGGCTGATGTGCTGGTTGTACTGGCCTCATCGCCGGCGCTGCCGGCTCCCACAATGATTCTCGGCATGCCCGGCCATTGTGGGAGCTGGCGAAGCCTGCGATCGACCGCGAAGCGGTCGTATTCCAGGCCACGGCTGATGTGCTGGTTGTACTGGCCTCATCGCCGGCGCTGCCGGCTCCCACAATGATTCTCGGCATGCCCCGGCCATTGTGGGA
>NZ_JALRNG020000268.1:0-227 GCF_030272875.2 Pseudomonas sp. BJa5 | reverse complement strand
CGCACGGCCCCTACAGGCACCTCCACTCGGCCTCCTGAAGTCGCATTCTGCAGCGCCTGAACTGACGCGCATGAAGAGCAAGAGAAAGAGCAAGAGGCGGCCGGTACTCGTTTTGGCTCCGCCAACCTCTGATTTCGAAGATGCGCCCGAGCAGGCGCCACCCGTAACTTCGCGACTTCAGGAGGCCGAGCGTAGGTGTCTGGAGGGGGCGGGTGCGCAGCACCCTT
>NZ_JALRNG020000267.1:0-228 GCF_030272875.2 Pseudomonas sp. BJa5 | reverse complement strand
AATGGTTGAATGGATAAATGCAGAAATCGATCGATACGGAGACGCGTTGCCTGCAATCCGACAATTTATTCTTTCTGGCGGTGGAATGACGTCTGCTCAATTACAGTATTCCCGCGCAATTTGTCGTCGAGCTGAACGGAGTATTGTTCCACTTATGAGAGACGAAGACGTCGATCCAATGGCATTAAAGTTCTTGAATAGAATGAGCGATCTTCTATTTGTTCTCGG
>NZ_JALRNG020000266.1:0-228 GCF_030272875.2 Pseudomonas sp. BJa5 | reverse complement strand
TCGCGAAAACTGAACATCCGCGCTTGCAGCGCCAGGGTCTGCTCGGGCATGGCGACATCCGCCGGGTCGAGGACGACGCCCGGGAAGATCGCCACGCCTTCCTGTTCCAGGCGCGCGCGGATCTGGCTGACCAGGGCCTGGTAGGCGGCGCTGCTGCGATCGGTGAGAGGGTAGCTGGTCATGACGACGATATCTCCGAGGGGGGCGGTGAAGGCGGGCGCAGTCATT
>NZ_JALRNG020000265.1:0-228 GCF_030272875.2 Pseudomonas sp. BJa5 | reverse complement strand
TCGTGCTGGTGTGGCGACGCCTGGCCGTGCGCCTGGACCGCCCCGCACCGCCGATCGTCCCGGCCCCGCCGGCCTGGCTGACTGGCCTGGCGCCCCTGATGCACCTGGCCCTGTACCTGCTGATGATCGGCCTGCCGCTGGCTTGCTGGATGATCCTCAGCGCGGCGAACAAGCCGATACCCTTCTATGGCTTCGAGCTACCGGCGCTGCTGGCACCGGACCCGGACC
>NZ_JALRNG020000264.1:0-229 GCF_030272875.2 Pseudomonas sp. BJa5 | reverse complement strand
TGTGGTGCTGGGTTTCAACCTGAGAAAACGGGTCTACACGCTGGCCTTCGCTCACCGGCTGCTTTTCGCTGGGGGTTGGCCCCGCGTTGCTACCTCCCTGCCCTATCTATGTGGCGGGGAAACCCCGCTCCCACAAAGACAGTTGCGCCTGCCTAGGCCCGCAAGCGGCGTTGCGCTGCGATTTCCGGCAGGTCGCGGCGGCGCAGTGAGACCCGCATCGGCTCGCTGA
>NZ_JALRNG020000026.1:0-87080 GCF_030272875.2 Pseudomonas sp. BJa5 | reverse complement strand
CGAGCGGTTTTGGTTCCTTTTGCCAAGACAAAAGGGACCCGCCGTAAGGGCGGAAGGGGCCGGCAGCGTCGCCGCATGGAATGGATAAGCTCACAGCCTCAGCCCCCAAGCCCAAGGATCGTAGCCCCTGTATTCCGTGAAGAGCCAAAAAAAAGCCCGAGCAATGCCCGGGCTTGTTGGATCGATCCAGGCACTCAGGCGTCGGCAAGTTCCAGCACGAGCCGCCCACCGCACGGACACTCATCCATGTAACGATGCGCCTCGACCACACGCTCGAACGGATAGACCTTGATGATCTGCGGAGTCAGCAGCTTGTCGGCGGTGAACTGGTTGATATCGCGCAGTGCCCGCTGCAGGGCCACCTGGTCCTGGCAGATACCCAGCTCCGGCTTGCCGGTGAAGTTGCCGATGCAATGCACGAAGAACTGGATGTTCTTCTGGAACGCCGCACAGGCCGGGAACGGCGTCTGGTTGCCGCCCTGCAGGCCATACAGCACCAGGCTGCCGCGCGGCGCCAGGACATCGCCGAGCAGCGACATCTGCGGGCCGCCCAGGCCGTCGAGGACCATATCGACCCCGCGGTTGTTGGTGTACTTGTTGACCTGCATGAGCAGGTCCTGCTCTTCGGTGACGATGACCTTGTCGGCGCCAAGCTGCAGCAGATAGTCGCGCTCTTCGGCATCCTTGGTTGCGGCGAACACCGTGATGCCCAGGGCCTTGCCCATCTGCACGAAGGCGGGGCCCGCGCAATGGCTGGCATCGGTAACCAGGGCAGTCTGGCCGGCCTTGGCCCGGGCCAGGTCGACAAAGGCGAAATAGGCGATCAGCAAGGGCGTGTAATGCACGCTGGCTTCGATCGGGGTGAGGATGTCCGGGTAGCGGGTCACGGCATTGCGCGGCAATACGATGATCTCACCGTACACCGGATAATCATTGGCGCTGCTGGCCGGAAAGCTGGCGACCTTGTCGCCCACCGCCAGGTCGTCGACGCCTTCGCCCACGGCCGTGACCACACCGGCCATTTCATGGCCCATGCCCGCCGGCAGGTGTGCCTGGGTCGGCGCCAGGTTCTGGCGCCAGAGCACGTCGTACCAGCTGATGCCGATCGCCTGCACACGGATCTGCACTTCACCGGCAGCCGGCTGGCGCGTGGCCTGCTCTTCGACCTTGAGCACCTCGGCCGGGCCGAATTTGTGGAAACGGATCATGCGGGACATCGCAAACCTCGCCTAGTGAACCTCTAATACCCTGAACTCTATCCGGGCTTTTATGGTTAGACCATCCGTGGCCATTAATAGTCGACATGCCTGTCATTGATTGATGCCGAAACCGCAGCCGGCAAATTATGCGGTGCAGGGTAACAGCCTTTACCCTTAAGATTCACCTCTGCCCCCTTCGTCCAGTGAAGCCGAGCCGATGAACCGTAACGACTTGCGTCGCGTCGACCTGAACCTGCTGATCGTCTTCGAGACCCTGATGCACGAGCGTAGCGTAACCCGCGCCGCCGAGAAGCTGTTCCTCGGCCAGCCCGCCATCAGCGCCGCACTGTCACGCCTGCGCAACCTGTTCGACGATCCGCTGTTCGTACGCACCGGGCGCAGCATGGAGCCCTCGGCGCGGGCCATGGAAATCTTCGCCCTGCTGTCGCCGGCCCTGGACTCGATCTCCACCGCCGTCAGCCGCGCCGCCGACTTCGACCCGACCACCAGCACCGCGGTGTTTCGTATCGGCCTGTCGGACGACGCCGAATTCGCCCTGCTGCCGCAGTTGCTCAAGCGCGTGCGCGCCGAAGCGCCCGGCATCGTCCTGGTGGTACGCCGGGTCAACTACCTGTTGATGCCGGCGCTGCTGGCCAGCGGCGAGATCTCGGTGGGCGTGAGCTGGACCAACGACCTGCCGGCCAACGCCAAGCGCAAGGTGCTGCGCCGCAGCAAACCCAAGGTACTGCGTGCCGACAGCATGCCCGGCAGCCTGAGCCTGGACGACTTCTGCGCCCGCCCCCACGCACTGGTGTCCTTTGCCGGCGACCTGGGCGGGTTCATGGACGAGATCCTGGAAAAACACGGGCGCAAACGCCATGTAGTCCTGGCCGTGCCGCAGTTCAACGGCCTGGGCAGCCTGCTGTCGGGCACCGACATCATCGCCACCGTACCCGACTACACCGCCGATGTCCTGACTGCCGCCGGGGGGCTGCGCGCCGAGGATCCGCCGATCGAGGTGCAGACCTTCGAACTGCACATGGCCTGGCGCGGGTCGCAGGATAATGACCCTGGGGAGCGCTGGTTGCGGTCGAGGATTCAGATGTTCTTCGGAGATCCGGACAGCCTTTGAGGAGGCTTACGCAATGAGTTTCCTGTCGTGCCTTATCGTCAGAAGGCAAAGCAGGAACACCCCAGCGCCCCCCAGAACCCCTGGAAGTCACTCACCGGCACACTGGCGTAGCGCGCCTTCTCGTGGCGATGGGCATGCACCCCGCACGGCCCGACGCACTGGTGCATCGCCGCCACTGGCGCCCCGGCCCGCCAGTGCCCCGGGACCTTGACCACCGGCGACCACTCGGGCAGCACCGGCAGCACAGGCGGGCCCAGCTTGTCGAACTCGGCGGCGGCATACACGACCTTGCCATCGACCACGGTCAGCACCGACTCGATGCCCTTGATCGCCTCTTGCTCGACACTGAAGAAATCCTGCGACAACGCCGCCAGGTCCGCCAACTGGCCGACCTTGATCTGCCCCTTCTTGCCCTGCTCGCTGGAAAACCAGGCGCTGCCGTGGGTGAATAGCTGCAACGCGGTCTCACGGCTCAGCCCTTGCGGGTACAGCGCCAGCCCGCCAACGGTCTTGCCGCTGACCAGCCAGTACAGCGAAGTCCAGGGGTTGTAGCTGGACACCCGGGTGGCATCGGTGCCCGCCCCGACCGGTACGCCCTCGGCCAGCATGCGCTGGATCGGCGGGGTCGCCTCGGCAGCCTTGGCACCGTAGCGCTCGACGAAGTACTCGCCCTGGAAGGCCATGCGGTCCTGGATCGCAATACCGCCGCCCAGCGCCCTCACCCGCTCGATGTTCTTCGCCGTGATGGTCTCGCAGTGGTCGAAGAACCACGGCAGGCCATTGAACGGCATGTCGCGGTTGACCTTCTCGAACACGTCGAGCATGCGCGAGATGGACTCGTCGTAGGTGGCATGCAGGCGAAACGGCCAGCGCTGCTCCACCAGGTGGCGGACCACCGGTTCCAGCTCCTGCTCCATGGTCTGTGGCAGGTCCGGGCGGGGTTCGAGGAAGTCCTCGAAATCGGCGGCGGAGAACACCAGCATCTCGCCGGCGCCGTTGTGGCGCAGGAAGTCATTGCCCTGCCCCGGCTTGACCTTCTGCGCCCAGTTCTTGAAGTCGGCAAGCTCTTCCTTGGGCTTCTGGGTGAACAGGTTGTAGGCGATGCGCACGGTCAGCTGGTCGTTGTCGGCCAGTTCCTGGATCACCTGGTAGTCGTCCGGGTAGTTCTGGTAACCGCCGCCGGCATCGATGGCACTGGTCAGGCCCAGGCGGTTGAGCTCGCGCATGAATTGGCGGGTGGAGTTGACCTGGTACTCCAGTGGCAGCTTCGGCCCCTTGGCCAGGGTGGCGTAGAGAATGGTCGCATTGGGCCGGGCGATAAGCATGCCGGTGGGGTTGCCGAACTTGTCGCGCTGGATCTCGCCGCCCGGCGGATTGGGCGTGTCCTTGCTGTAGCCTACGGCCTTGAGGGCGGCGCGGTTGAGCAAGGCGCGGTCGTACAGGTGCAGCAGGAACACCGGGGTGTCGGGCGCGGCCTGGTTGATTTCTTCAAGCGTCGGCAGGCGCTTTTCGGCGAACTGGAATTCGTTCCAGCCACCGACCACCCGCACCCACTGCGGGCTTGGCGTGCGCTCGGCCTGCGCCTTGAGCATGCGCAGGGCATCGGCCAGCGACGGCACGCCCTCCCAGCGCAGCTCCAGGTTGTAGTTCAGGCCGCCGCGGATCAGGTGCAGGTGCGAGTCGTTCAGGCCCGGGATGATCGTGCGCTGCCTGAGGTCGATCAGCTGTGTGCCGGCGCCTTTGTGAACCATCGCCTCGGCGTCGGTACCCACGGCGATGAACTTGCCACCCTGGATGGCCACCGCGCTGGCCGTGGGCTTATCACGGTCGACCGTATGGAAGCGCCCGTTGAACAGGATCAACTCGGCGTCCATGGCGTTTGTCGCCGGGGTGGCGAAGGATGTACCCGGCAAGGCCGAGCACAGCACCCCGGCAGCGCCGAGCACGGAACTGGCGGTCAGGAAGTGGCGGCGACTCTTGCTGGCGGGGTCTTCGTTCATGGTGTCCCTCCGGTACTCAACCCACTGGCGCAACCGAACGCCTGTGCTGTGCCGGTAAACACTAGCAGCTACTCGCCCTGGCAGCCTGGCCGGGTAGTGTCACCCATTCTGCTGACGCCCCCAGAACTGCGCCGACAGCAGTTGCAGGCGCTCGGCCAGGCTGGCGACATGGGCCGCCGTGGTGCGGCTGCGGTTGCTGGCCAGCACATTACTGTCGGTCGCCTGGCTGATACCGTTGAGGCTGCACTGGATACTCTCGCCCACGCTGCTCTGCTGCTCCACGGCCGCGGCAATCTGCACGCTCATGTCGCTGATTTCACCGACGCGCTGGGTGATGCCGTCCAGCGCCCGGGCAGCAGACAGCGCCTGCTCGACACTGGCCTGGGCCTTGCGGTGGCTGCGTTGCATCGCGCCCACCGCATCCGTGGTGGAACGTCTCAAGGTATCGATGGTGCCGTGGATTTCGGCGGTCGATTGCTGGGTGCGCGAGGCCAGCCCGCGCACCTCGTCGGCAACCACGGCAAAACCGCGCCCCGCTTCGCCTGCGCGCGCGGCCTCGATGGCGGCGTTGAGGGCGAGCAGGTTGGTCTGTTCGGCGATGTTCTGGATGATCTCAAGTACGCGGTTGATGTCCTGGCCATGCTGTTCCAGTTGGTGAATCACCGCACTGGCCTGCTGCACCTCACCGGCGAGGCTGTCGATGTGCTGGCGGGTATGCTCGACCAGTTGCCGCCCCCGGTCGGTTTCCTGATCGGCCAGGCTCACGGCGCTGGCCGTGAGCTGGGCGTTGCGCGCCACGTCCTGCACACTGCTGGCCATCTGGGTGATGGCGCTGGCCACCTGGGCCGTTTCGCCTTGCTGCTGCAAGGTCGCGCAGTTGCTGGTGTCCACCGCCGCCACCAGTTCGTCGGCTTCCTGGTTCAACTGGCGGGCCGAGTCGGCAATGCGACCGACCACGGCCCGCGTCTCGGCATCGAGCATTTGCAAGGCGAAGTCGATTTGCCCGAACGAGTCCCGGCGACCGCTGTAGAGCCGTTGGCTCAACGGGTTATCGGCGATCTGTGTTGCCTTGCGGGCAAGCGCGTCGAGGGGGCGCAGGCCTTGGTGCAGCAGGCCCGCGAACAGGACGCTGAACAGCGGTGCGGCGACGGCCGCATGCTCCCAGGCGAGTGCTTCAACCAGGCCCAGGCCAGTAAACCCCAGCAGGTTCAGGCCGGCGCCTGCCAGCGCCAGGCGCATGCTGACGGACAGTCGCGAAGCCCGCAGGCAGTGAGTTTTCTTACCATTGCGCAACTGCCCATAGAGCTGTTCGGCAGCCTCTACCAGCGCTTTGGGCGCCAGCGTGCGAACCGACTGGTACTCCACGATTTCGCCGTTGCGCTGTATCGGCGAGACATAGGCACTGACCCAGTAGTGGTCACCATTCTTGCAGCGATTCTTTACCAGCCCCATCCATGAGCGCCCGGCCTTGAGGGTCTGCCACAGGTGGGCGAATGCTTCCGGCGGCATGTCCGGATGGCGCACGATGTTGTGATTGACGCCGAGCAACTCGTCCTCACTGTAACCGCTGATGTTGATGAAATCCGGATTGACGTAGGTGATGGCGCCCTTGGGGTTGGTGGTTGTAAGAATGTTCGCATTGGCGCTGACCTGGACTGCACGACCACTGACCGGAAGATTGATTTTCATTATTTGCCTTCTGAGCTGATGGATAATCGCGGGGTGCCACAACCTCAACTACACCACTAGGCATCAATGCCCTTCGAAACAGTCCTCTCCACTCAATAACCCTTGCATCTGCACGGCGGATCGCGGTCGGCTGAACCAGTAGCCCTGGGCGTAGTGGCAGCCTTGCGTGATGATGAAATCGAGCTGTGCCGGGTTCTCGATCCCCTCCGCCACGACTTCCAGGCCAAGGCTACGCCCCAGGCCGATGATTGCCTGGCTGATCGCGCTCTGCTTGTGGTCATGCGGGACGCTACCGATGAAGCTCTTGTCCAGCTTGAGAATGTGCAGCGGAAAGCGCGCGAGGTAGCCCAGGGAGGAGTAACCGGTACCAAAATCGTCCAGCGCCAACAGCACGCCAAGACTGGCCAGTTCACTCAGGCTGGCCAATGTGACCCGGTCGTCATGCATCAGCTGGCTTTCGGTAATCTCCAGGATCAGGCTGGCCGGTGGCAGGCCGCTTTCCTGGAGGATGTCGATCAGGCGCAGGGCGAAATCCACTTGTTGCAACTGGATACTGGAGATGTTGACCGAACAGCGCAGATGCTTGTGTCCGGCCTGTTGCCACAAGCGGGTTTGCTGGCAGGCCTGGCGCAGTACCCACTCGCCAACGCGGATGATTTCCCCTGATTCCTCAAGCGCCGGTATGAACTCCAGGGGTGAGACCAGGCGCTCACCCTGGTGCCAGCGCAACAATGCTTCGACCCCGGTCACGCGGGGGACGCCCTGCTCAAGGCGATAGATCGGTTGGTAGTGCAACTCGAATTCATCGTGCTGCAGTGCCAGGCCCAGCGCGGACTCCAGTTCCAGATGGTGCTGCGCGGTATCCTGCAGGGCTTCGCTGTAGTGGGCGAAGCGCGCCTTGCCGGCCGACTTGGCGCTGTAGAGGGCAAGGTCGGCGGCCTGCAAGGCATCCAGTGTCTTGCCGTCGTCTTGCAGCGGG
This sequence comes from Pseudomonas sp. BJa5, assembly GCF_030272875.2. Classification (NCBI taxonomy): domain Bacteria; kingdom Pseudomonadati; phylum Pseudomonadota; class Gammaproteobacteria; order Pseudomonadales; family Pseudomonadaceae; genus Pseudomonas; species Pseudomonas sp. BJa5. Next base: position 80,081 of record NZ_JALRNG020000026.1, on the reverse strand, counting down.
GCGATACCGATGCTCGCACTGACCACCAGGGTCCGATCATCCACCTGCAGCGGCTGATGCAGACTGTCGAGAATGCGCTGGGAGACGCGCTCGGCGTCACGGCCGCAGGTGAGGTCATGCAGTAGCACGATGAACTCGTCGCCGCCGAAGCGAAACAACTGGTCGCCCGGGCGCAGCGAGCCTCGCAAGCGCTGCGCCACTTCGATCAGGACGCGATCGCCCACGCTGTGGCCAAGGCTATCGTTGATCAACTTGAAGCGGTCCAGGTCGATGAACAACAACGCCTCGTGGCTGCCGCCCTTGCGCTTTTCCACCAGGGTCTTCTGCATGTGCTCGTCAAGGCGCATACGGTTGGCAAGGCCGGTCAGGGCGTCATGGTGGGCGGCATGTTTGAGGCGCTGCTCGACGTCCTTGCGTGCACTGATATCGGTTTGTGACCCGGCCATGCGCAGGTGCCCCGGCGTCGTCGCTTCGGCGACACCCCGCACCAGCACCCACCGGTAGTCGCCGTCATGTTGGCGGATGCGGTACTCATGGTGGACAGAGGACGTCTGCCCTTGTAGATGGGCATCGATGGCGTGGCGAAAATCCGGCAGGTCATCCGGATGCACGCGCCCGAACCAGCTTGCACTGGTTTCACCGATGCTGTCGCGACTCAGGCCCAGCATACTTGCCCAGCGCTCGGACACATACAGCCGGTCCTGATCGACATGCCAGTCCCAAAGCCCGTCATTGGCGCCGCGCAGGGCACGGGCGAAACGCGCTTCGCTGTCCTCCAGCGCCTTGTTCTGCGCCGCGCTGTAGGTGTCGATGGCCAGAGTCATGTCGAAGAACACCGCTTTCAACAGACTTGAATAGAGGATCGCGTCGGGATCGTCGCCGAACAGGCTGGCGAGCATGTCACTGAGGTACAGGCGATAGGCACCCAGGTACCACTTCAATTCCAGGCCGACCTGCTGGTGAATCACCCCGATGCGCAGTCGACCATTGATGTAATCGTCATCGTACGGCCCGCCCCACAAGCACTGGTAATACTCGGACTGGCTGTGCTTGAGCCTTGCCGTGACCCCGGGCGCACGAAGCAGCGCCGACGGCGTGGGGAACTGCGCCAGGTGACGGTACAAATGGTCGACGAAAACCTGCTGCTCGGGCCCCATGCGCCGGGCCGCGGCGCCCAGTCGCTCGGCATCTTCAGGCCCCCAGTCAAGAAAACGGAAACGCTCGATGATCTCTTCACGATCAAGCCGGATACGCCTGAGCAGCTCCGTCAGATCTTTTGTCACCTTCATTCTTATGCCCCTGAGTGAGTACAGACGCCTTTTCGCCGACAAAAAAAAACGCCGCGGCACCGCGTTCTGGACAAGAACGGGTGTCACGGCGCTTCGTCTTTCAGGCCCTATGTCCTGCTCGGCAAAGCCGGTTCCCGCGTGGACGCGGAACCTACTAATGGCATATTTACATCATTCAGAATTCTCTGACAACTTTTCCAGCAGCACCTTCAAGCGCTGCCTCAATTGCCCCAACTCCCGGGACTTGAACGAGTGCCGCGTCTGCTCCAGCACCTCGGTGGCCTCGACCAACGCGGCATACACCCAGCCTGCCGGGCCCAGTTGTTCCTCACCGAGCCAGCGGCAAAAAGGTGCCCGGCTGCAGTCACCCGGTGCGCTCAATACCTCGCAATCGGGCGCTGTCTCAAGCAACTGCTGGCGCAGGTGCTCGGCAACTTCAGGATCGCTGCACAGGATCCGGGTTGTCTGGTTGGACTGGCACATCGACTACACCCCAATGAAAAGTGAGCAGCTGTTTACACCATTGGCAGCCACGATCCATTGATCGGAATCAACACTGACAACCCCGCGCCTGGTGCCGTACAAGCGGACCTCGGAGGTGATCGTTTGCGCTTGGTGTTACCCCTGGAGCTGCCCCATCCAGTACCCCACATCCACCTCGTCGATCTGCTCGGGCCGAAGAAACCGCTCGGCATACTGGCGATACACCCCGCTGCTCAGGAACAGTTGCAGCAGTTGCCCGTCGATGTGCTTGTCGCGGGCCATGAAGACGAGGATCTTCACCGACTCGGACAAGGTCTTGGGCGCCTTGTACGGTCGGTCGGCGGCCGTCAGCGCCTCGAAGATGTCGGCGATCGCCATCACCCGCTCGGGAATGCTCAGGTCGTCCTTGCCCAGCCGACGCGGGTAGCCGCTGCCGTCCATCTTCTCGTGATGGTTGCCGGCAATGGCCGGAACGCGCCGCAGATGGCGCGGAAACGGCAGGGATTCGAGCATGATGATGGTCTGCACGATATGCTCGTTGATCTTGAAGCGTTCCTCTTCGTTCAACGTGCCGCGTCGAATCGACAGGTTGTACAGCTCGCCGAGGTTGCTGGCATTGGCCGGCAGGCGCATGTCGAAACCCCAGACATTGCGCGGGTCGTCCCGGGTCACCGGCGGCTTGCGCGGGCCCCAGGGCACGCGATGCTCGCTGCGATCGGCGAGCAGTGGCTCCTCCACCGGCAAGGGCACCGGCGGCGCGCCAGCAAAACGCGCCTCTTCCTCATGAGAGATGCCCAGGCGATTGTCGAAGTGTCGCCACCAGCGGCGCTGGCCGATCCGCTGCAAGCGCTCGATGTCCTCCTCCTGCATGGACTCGCCGCCGACATTGGCCTTGGCGACGAAACTGAATTCCTCCTGCAGTTCGGCCCGGCTGCGCTCCAGCGTGCGTTGCAGCGCCTGTTGATCCGCGCCGCCCGCCAGGCCTTGCCAGTACGCAAGCTCGGCATCGCGCCAGAGCACTTCGAAACGCATGCGTACCTCATGGATACGGTTGTACAGGCTCTCCAGCTTGGTCGCCTTGTCCACCACATGCTCGGGGCTGGTGACCTTGCCGCAATCGTGCAGCCAGGCGGCAATGCCGAACTCGTAGCGCTGCGCCTCGGTCATGCTGAAGTCGGCATACGGACCGCTGTCGGCCTGTACGGCCTGGTCCAGCAGCAACTGCGCCAGCTGCGGTACCCGTTCGCAGTGGCCGCCGGTATAGGGGCTCTTGGCATCGATGGCATCTGCCAGCAGCTTGATCATGGCGTCCATCAGTCGGCGCTGGGCCTCGACCAGCTGGCGCGTCTCGATGGCCACGGCGGCCGCGCCGGACACTTCCTCGACAAAACGCCTGAACGGTTGACGCACTTCATCGCTGGCATACTCACTGCCCAGTTGCAGGACCAGGATGCCCAGCAGTGCCTGGCTGCGGTCATTGAGTACGACCGCCAGGCTCCTTCCTCGAAGTGCCAGGGCCTGGGTCACGGCGGCCGGCAGATCCTCGTGATCGCCCTCGCACACCGCCAGTTCATCGGGGTAGTCCTGGCCCCGGCAGGCGGCGGCCAGGCGCAGCGAAGCGCGCTCGACATCGTACAGGTACACGGCGCCGGCGCTCACTCCGGCAGCGTCCACCAGGTGGCCCAGTACCCCGTCGAGCATCCGCTCCAGGTCGCTCTCGCGACTGAGCGTGAGGGTGATCGCCTGCAAGCTGCGGATCGTGCCGGACATGCGGCTGAGTACCTGGCTCAGCTCCCGCACCTCGGACACCCGCGACCTGACCCCCACTTCGCAGCTGAAATCGAAACCGGCCAGGCCGTGCACCTGCCTGGCCAGCAGGCGCAGCGGGCGGCCGATGCGTTGGCCGAGCAGCCCGCCGAGCAGCAGCAACACGGCCATCAGTACCACGGCCCAGAGCAACTGCTCGAACAGCACCTTGCGCGCATCGGCCAGCAGCTCGTGGGCCGGCACGGCGATCAATACCTGCAGATCCTGCCCGGCCAGGGTCGTCAGTTGCACGCGTATGCCATACCAGGTTTGCCCTTCGACCTGATAAGGCTGGGGCTTGGTGCCCTGGGGCGGGTCGGCGTAGAGGTGCGCAAGGCTGGGAATGCCCAGCTCGCCGATGCGCGACAGGCGCACCGCATCGCCCTCACGGACGATGACCCGCTCAAGGTCCGGATACGCCACCACGTTGCCCTGGTCGTCGATCACGGCGATCTCGGAGCCGGCGGTCATGCGCAGGTCGCGGCTCTCGCTGGCCAGGTCATTGACCGAGACGTCCATGCCGATCACCGCCCCGCCGTCGACACTGCGCTGCGCCATGGTCAGACCGATCTCGCGGGTGGTGAAGAACACATAGGGACGGGTCAGCACGGTGCCGGACTGTCCGGAGGCTTCGACGAACCAGGGGCGCGGGCGTGGATCGTAGTGATAGTCCGGCTGGACCTGGGTCTTGAGCAGGGTCAGCGCCCGGTCGTAGAAACGCCATTCGCCCAGCATCGCACCCTTGTCGCCAAGGCTGACGCTCTGCACCAGGAACGCCGTGCCACTCGGCGCCGCAAAGCGCTGCTGCTGTTGCGCATCGCGTAGCCGACGGATCAGGAGGAACTCGCCGTTCGGGTAGCCGACGTACACGGCACTGAGCATGCGGTTGCTGTCCAGGCTCTCGACCAGTTGCGGCAGTCGCTCCAGACGCTGGGTGAGATTGCCGGCGGCCGGGTTGAAGGCCAGCAGCCGGATGCTGCTCTGCACCGGGTCGACCAGGCGTCGGGCGCGTTCGTCGATGGTCTTGCCGACCTGCTGGGCGGCATCGCCGGCGGCGGCGACCAGCGTCTGCCGGGTGCCCAGGTAGCTCTGCCAGGCCAGGGCGGCGCCCAGCAGCAACATGCCCAGCATGATGGCCAGCGCCACCAGCAATTGCAGGGGGACACCTCGTCCATGGTCATTCATGGCTGTCTGGTCCTGCCCTTCGAACGCTCGATTACGCAGCCCATTCCAGGTACTCCCTGTGTGGCGGTTTCAACAGTGTAATCAGCCCGCGCGAATATGCCGGCCAGATCGCACCTGATCCCCCCAGATCAGCAAGGCCACGGCACTCAGGCTCGCCCCCAGCACACAGACCGCCGTCCAGCCCCACTGGGCGTAGGTACAGGTCGCGGCCACTGCGCCCAGGCCGCTGCCCACCGAGTAGAACCCCATATAAGCACCTACCAGGCGACTCTGGGCATCGGGCCGGGCCGCGAAGATCAGGCTCTGGTTGGTCACGTGTACCGCCTGCACGGCAAAATCCAGCAGCACCACGCCCACCACCATGGCCAGCAGCGACTGCGCGCCGAACGCCGTCGGCAGCCAGGACAGGGTCAGCAGCGCCAGGGCGACCCCGGTGGTGCGCTGGGCATGCCCCTGATCGGCCAGGCGCCCGGCACGGGCGGCGGCCAATGCTCCGGCCACCCCGGCCAGGCCGAACAGGCCGACCTGGGTATGCGACAGCGACAGTGGCGGTGCGCTCAGCGGCAGCACCATCGACGTCCAAAGCACGCTGAAGGCGGCGAAGATCAGCAACGCCAGCAGGCCCCTGGCCCGCAGCACGGGTTCGCTGCGATACAACTGCAGCACCGAGCCCAGCAACTGCCAGTACCCGACCCTCGCTCGCGGCGTTTGCACAGCCGGCAGGGTGCGGTACAGCACCAGCGCCATCGCCACCATCAAGGCCGCCGACAGCAGATACACGCCCCGCCAGCCAACAAGGTCGGCGACCACGCCGGACACCAGGCGCGCCAGCAGGATGCCCAGCACCACGCCACTGGTCACGGTTCCCACCGCCTGGCCACGCTGCTCGGGGCTTGCCAGGGTGGCTGCACAGGCCACTACCACCTGCACCACCACCGCCATCAGGCCGACCAGTACCAGCGCCCCGAGCAGCAGGCTCCAGGACTGGGCGAAGGCCACTGCGCCCAGGGCCAGGGCCGACAGCAGCAGTTGCGTGAGGATGAGCCGCTTGCGCTCGAACAGATCACCCAGCGGCACCACCAGCAGCAACCCCAGGGCGTAGCCGACCTGGGTCGCGCCGACCACCGCGCCGATGCGGCTGGCAGGCACTGCAAGGCTGGCCGACATGGAGGCCAGCAAGGGTTGGGCGAAGTAGACATTGGCCACGGCCAGGGCGCAGGTGATGGCAAAGAGCAGCGTCAGTCGAGGGCTCAAGGCCCCTGCCCGGTTGGCGCCGAGGTCGCTGCTGGCAGGTGCATGGCTGTTCATTGTCATCGACACTCCATCCCGGGAAATGAGGTTTCAAAATGAAACCACTTCGTTGATTTCTAGCAAATGAGGTTTTAATCTGCAACCACATTGTCGAAATTCCATGGGTGGATGCAGGAGAGCCATGAGCGCACAGACACAGCAGGCACAGCGCGAATGCCCGGTGGCGCGGGCGCTGGAGATCATCGGCGATCGCTGGGTGATGTTGATCATCCGCGACGCATTCGACGATGTTCGCCGCTTCAATGACTTCCACAAGCGCCTGGGCATGGCCAAGAACATCCTCGCCACACGGCTCAAGCTTCTGGTCGAGTTGGGGGTGTTCGTCGTTCAACCGGCGTCGGACGGCAGTGCCTACAAGGAATACGTACTGACCGAGATGGGACGTTCGGTCTTCCCCATCGTGGTCGGCATGCGCCAATGGGGCGAACGCTTCCTCTTCAGCGAGGGCGAGCGCCATTCGGTGCTGGTGGACAACGACCTGGCGCAACCGCTCGAAACCCTCACGGTACGCTCGAAGTCCGGCAAGGTCCTGGCGCCAGAGGATTGCCACCGGCGTCTGGTCGGAGGTGATGCCTGAGCCGGGCGGCAGTGGCTAGACTGACATGGCCAGGGCCACACACGCTTGAATGCCAGGGGAAATCGGGATGAGCGCACACTCCATTCGCCGACCGGGGTCGTTGATCGTCCCGTCGCTGCTCGCCGTCGCCATGGTGCTGTCGGGCGGCTGTTCCAGCAAAGCGGCCAAGGCGCGTACCGTGACGGCGCAAACCGGTTCCAATTGCTATGCCAAGGCCTTGCCCACGGTCGGCGAAGGCGGCCTGGCCTTTGGCGCTAACTTGCAGACGGCGCGGCAGAAATCCATGAACAACTGCATTCGTTATGCCGGGCGCTCCGGGGGGACGCCAGGCACCTGCAAGGTAGTGCTGGCCGAGTGCAAGAACTAGATTGTTCACCCTGTGGGAGCGGGCTTGCCCCGCGATAGCGATATGTCAGCCACATCGCATCGCGGGACAAGCCCGCTCCTACCTATCATTCGTGGTGATAATAACCTTCGTCCCGTTCGATTCGTCGTTGATAGTTGCAAAACGCAGAATCCGCCCATTCTCAATAAATGGGCGGATACACCATGGAACAGTCACTCAAACCCTTGCGTTACCCCCTGGCCTTACTTGCAGTGCTGGTGATGAGTGCCTGCGGTCGCACCCCGGAAGCCGTGCAGGCGCCGGCAGCGGCCAAGGTCAGCGTGGCCAAGGTACTGGAACAACCGATCAACGAGTGGGACGAGTTCACCGGCCGACTGGAAGCGCCGGAAACTGTCGAGGTGCGTCCACGGGTCTCGGGGCAGATCGATCAGGTGGCCTTCACCGAAGGCGCCCAGGTCAAGAAAGGCGATGTGCTGTTCCAGATCGACCCGCGCCCCTTCCAGGCCGAGGTCCGGCGCCTTGAGGCGCAACTGCAGCAAGCCCGTGCCACCGCCATCCGCAGTGAAAACGAAGCCAGCCGTGGCGAACGCCTGCGCAGCAGCAATGCCATCTCGGCCGAGCTTGCCGAGTCGCGCAGCAGCGCCGCGGCCGAAGCCCGCGCCGGTGTCGCGGCGATCCAGGCGCAGCTGGACCTGGCGCGCCTGAACCTGAGCTTTACCCGGGTCACCGCACCGATCAGCGGCCGGGTCAGCCGGGCGCAGTTCACCGCCGGCAACATCGTCACCGCCGATGTCACCCCGCTGACCAGCGTGGTCTCCACCGACAAGGTCTACGCCTACTTCGATGCCGACGAGCGCGTGTACCTCAAGTACACCCAGCTGGCCCGCGACGGCCAGCGCGGCCAGAGCACCCCGGTGTACCTGGGCCTGTCCAACGAGCAGGGCAACCCGCACCTGGGGCAGATGAACTTCGTCGACAACCAGGTCAACCCCAAGACCGGCACCATCCGCGGCCGGGCAGTGTTCGACAACGCCGACGGCCAGTTCACCCCGGGCCTGTATGCGCGTCTGAAGCTGGTGGGCAGCGCCACCTACTCGGCGGTGCTGATCAATGACGAAGCGGTGGGCACCGACCTTGGCAAGAAGTTCGTGCTGGTCATGGACAAGGACAACAAGGCCGCCTACCGCGCCGTGGAACTGGGGCCCAAGCTCGAAGGCCTGCGCATCGTGCGCAGCGGCCTGAGCAAGGATGATCGCATCGTGGTCAAGGGCCTGCAGCGGGTGCGCCCAGGCTCGCCGGTCGACCCGCAGGAAACGCCGATGGCCAGTGAAGCGACCATCGCCGCCCTCGCCCAGCAACGCCAGGCGCTGGAGGCCAGCAGCCAGGGCAAGCCTGTCGCCGCCGCCAACGTGAAACTCGCCAGTGCTTCGGCACCGCGCGGTTAAGGGATCCGTCCGATGAATTTTTCCAAGTTTTTTATCACCCGGCCGATCTTCGCCGCCGTGCTGTCGCTGCTGATCCTGATCGCCGGCGGCATCTCGCTGTTCCAGCTGCCGATCAGCGAATACCCGGAAGTGGTGCCGCCCACCGTGGTGGTGCGCGCCAACTTCCCCGGGGCCAACCCGAAAGTGATCGGTGAAACCGTGGCCGCGCCCCTGGAGCAGGCCATCACCGGGGTGGAAAACATGCTCTACATGTCCTCGCAGTCCACCGCCGACGGCAAGCTGACCCTGACCATCACCTTCGCCCTGGGCACCGACCTGGACAACGCCCAGGTACAGGTGCAGAACCGGGTGACCCGGACCCAGCCCAAGCTCCCCGAGGAAGTGACCCGTATCGGTATCACCGTCGACAAGGCCTCGCCCGACCTGACCATGGTCGTGCACCTGACCTCGCCGGACAACCGCTACGACATGCTCTACCTGTCCAACTACGCCATCCTCAACATCAAGGACGAGCTGGCACGCCTGGGCGGTGTCGGTGACGTGCAGCTGTTCGGCATGGGCGACTACTCGCTGCGGGTCTGGCTGGACCCGAACAAGACCGCCTCGCGCAACCTCACCGCCAGCGACGTGGTCGCCGCCATTCGCGAGCAGAACCGCCAGGTCGCCGCCGGCCAGCTGGGCGCACCGCCCGCCCCCGGCAGCGCCAGCTTCCAGCTGTCGATCAACACTCAGGGCCGTCTGATCAGCGAGGAAGAGTTCGAGAACATCATCATCCGTTCCGGGGCCGACGGCGAAATCACCCGCCTGAAGGACATCGCCCGGGTGGAGCTTGGCTCCAGCCAGTACGCCCTGCGTTCGCTGCTGAACAACCAGCCGGCAGTGGCCATCCCGATCTTCCAGCGCCCGGGCTCCAACGCCATCGAGATCTCCGATGAAGTGCGGGCGAAAATGGCCGAGCTGAAGAAGGACTTCCCCGAAGGCATGGACTACAGCATCGTCTATGATCCGACCGTGTTCGTGCGCGGCTCCATCGAAGCGGTGGTCCACACCCTGTTCGAAGCCCTGGTGCTGGTCGTGCTGGTGGTGATCCTGTTCCTGCAGACCTGGCGCGCCTCGATCATCCCGCTGGTGGCCGTACCGGTGTCGCTGATCGGTACCTTCGCGGTCATGCACCTGTTCGGCTTCTCGCTCAACGCCCTGTCGCTGTTCGGCCTGGTACTGGCCATCGGTATCGTGGTCGACGACGCCATCGTCGTGGTGGAGAACGTCGAACGTAATATCGGCCTGGGCTTGAAGCCCCTTGAGGCCACGCAGAAAGCCATGGGCGAAGTGACCGGGCCGATCATCGCCACCGCCCTGGTGCTGTGCGCGGTGTTCGTGCCGGCGGCGTTCATCTCCGGCCTCACCGGGCAGTTCTACAAGCAGTTCGCCCTGACCATCGCCATCTCCACCGTGATCTCGGCGTTCAACTCGCTGACCCTGTCGCCGGCCCTGGCCGCGGTACTGCTGCAGGAACACCATGCGCCGAAGGACCGCTTCTCGCGCATGCTCGAGCGGCTGCTCGGCGGCTGGTTGTTCGGCCCCTTCAACCGCTTCTTCGACCGCGCCAGCCACAGCTATGTCGGCACCGTCGGCCGGGTCATCCGCAGCAGCGGCATCGCCCTGTTCGTCTATGGCGGCCTGATTGTCATGACCTGGCTGGGCTTTTCCTCCACCCCGACCGGTTTCGTCCCGGCCCAGGACAAGCAGTACCTGGTGGCCTTCGCCCAACTGCCGGACGCCGCCAGCCTCGACCGCACCGAAGCGGTGATGAAGAAGATGAGCGAGATCGCCCTCAAGCAACCGGGCGTGGCCGATTCTGTGGCCTTCCCGGGCCTGTCGATCAACGGCTTCACCAACAGCCCGAATAGCGGCATCGTTTTCACCCCGCTCAAGCCGTTCGACGAGCGCAAGGACCCGAGCCAGTCGGCGGGCGCCATTGCCGCCGCGCTGAACGCGCAGTTCGCCGAGATCGAGGACGCTTATATCGCGATCTTCCCGCCACCGCCGGTACAGGGGTTGGGCACCATCGGCGGCTTCCGCCTGCAGATCGAGGACCGTGGCAACCTGGGTTACGAAGCGCTGTACAAGGAAACCCAGAACATCATCGCCAAGAGCCACAACGTGCCGGAGCTGGCCGGGCTGTTCACCAGCTACCAGGTCAACGTGCCCCAGGTCGATGCCGCCATCGACCGGGAGAAAGCCAAGACCCACGGCGTGGCCATCAACGACATCTTCGACACCCTGCAGATCTACCTGGGCTCGCTGTATGCCAACGACTTCAACCGCTTTGGCCGCACCTACCAGGTCAACGTCCAGGCCGAGCAGCAGTTCCGCCTCGAAGCCGAGCAGATCGGCCAGTTGAAGGTGCGCAACAACCTGGGCGAGATGATTCCGCTGGCGACCTTCATCAAGGTCAGCGACACCTCGGGACCTGACCGGGTGATGCACTACAACGGCTTCATCACCGCCGAGATCAACGGCGCCGCAGCCCCGGGCTACAGCTCCGGCCAGGCGGAGAAGGCTATCGAGAAGCTGCTCAAGGAAGAACTGCCCAACGGCATGACCTTCGAATGGACCGAGCTGACCTACCAGCAGATCCTGGCGGGCAACACCGCGCTGTTCGTCTTCCCGCTGTGCGTGCTGCTGGCCTTCCTGGTGCTGGCCGCCCAGTACGAAAGCTGGAGCCTGCCGCTGGCGGTGATCCTGATCGTGCCGATGACCCTGCTGTCGGCCATCACCGGGGTGATCCTCTCGGGGGGCGACAACAACATCTTCACCCAGATCGGCCTGATCGTACTGGTGGGCCTGGCGTGCAAGAACGCGATCCTGATCGTCGAGTTCGCCAAGGACAAACAGGCCGAGGGCCTGGATCCGCTGGCGGCGGTACTGGAGGCCTGCCGCCTGCGCCTGCGGCCGATCCTGATGACCTCGATCGCCTTCATCATGGGTGTGGTACCGCTGGTGTTCTCTTCCGGTGCCGGTGCCGAAATGCGTCACGCCATGGGTGTGGCGGTGTTCTCCGGGATGATCGGGGTGACCTTCTTCGGCCTGTTGCTGACCCCGGTGTTCTTTGTCCTGATCCGCCGTTATGTCGAACGCAGCCAGGCCCGCAAGGCGGCCCATGCGTTGAAGCTGGAGAGCCATGCATGAGCACGCACCTGAAGTTGCTTATGCCGAGCCTGTTGGTGCTGGCCCTGGCGGCCTGCGCCGTCGGCCCGGACTACCAGGCGCCGGACACCGCGGCAGCGCAACTGAGCGCCGCCAACGAGCCGACGGCCAAGGCCACGTACGATCGCAGCCGCTTCGAGAGCATCTGGTGGAAGCAGTTCGACGACCCGGTGCTCAACCAGCTGGTCAGCCAGTCGCTGCAAGGCAACCGCGAGCTGCGCGTGGCCTTCGCCCGCCTCAAGGCGGCCCGGGCGATACGCGACGACGTCAGCAACGACGCCCTGCCGACCGTGACCAGCCGCGTCAGCAGCGAGCTGGGCAAGGGCCAGATCCCGGGGCAGACCACCGACCGGGTCAACAGCGAACGCTATGACCTGGGCCTGGACATGGCCTGGGAACTGGACCTGTTCGGGCGCATCCAGCGCCAGCTGGAAGCCAGCGACGCCCAACAGGATGCCGCCCTGGCCGACCTGCAGCAGCTGCAGGTAAGCCTGATCGCCGAACTGGTCGATGCCTACGGCCAGCTGCGCGGTGCCCAGTTGCGCGAAAAAATCGCCCTGGAGAACCTCAAGACCCAGCAGGATTCGCGGGGTATCACCGAAACCCTGCGCGATGCAGGCGTAGGCAACGACCTCGATGTGGTCCGGGCCGATGCGCGCCTGGCCCAGGTCGAGGCCACCGTGCCGCAACTGCAGGCCGAGCAGGTGCGGGCGCGCAACCGCATCGCCACCTTGCTGGGCCAGCGCCCGGATGCCTTGGGCGTGGACCTGTCGCCTGCACAACTGCCGGCCATTGCCAAAGCCCTGCCTGTGGGTGACCCGGGCGAACTGCTCCAGCGCCGCCCGGACATCCGCAGCGCCGAACGGCAGCTGGCTGCGGCGACCGCCACCGTCGGTGTAGCGACAGCAGACCTGTTCCCGCGGGTCAGCCTCAGCGGCTTCCTCGGTTTTACCGCCGGACGTGGTTCGCAACTGGGCTCCTCGGCCGCCCAGGCCTGGGCCCTGGGCCCGAGCATCACCTGGGCCGCCTTCGACCTGGGCAGCGTCAGGGCCCGCCTGCGGGGTGCCAACGCCGATGCCGAAGGGGCGCTGGCCACCTATGAACAGCAGGTGCTGCTGGCATTGGAAGAATCGGAAAACGCCTTCAGCGACTACAACAAGCGCCAGCAACGCCTGCTGTCGCTGGTGCGCCAGAGCGAAGCCAGCCGCAAGGCCGCTGACCTCGCCTCGATCCGCTACCGCGAAGGCACGGTGGACTACCTGGTGCTGCTCGATGCCGAGCGCGAACGCCTGAGCGCCGAAGACGCCCAGGCCCAGGGCGAGGTCGACCTGTATCGCGGCATCGTTGCCATCTACAAGGCCCTGGGTGGTGGCTGGCAGGCGGAGAACGTCGCCACGGCGCACTGAGCCAACGACTCCTTTGGTTGGTTTCTGACCGGCCCTTTGCCCCGCCTGCTTGCGCTCGCGGGGCTTTTTTATGGTGTCCCCCATCGCAGGCTTCGCCAGCTCCCACAGCAACCCAGCCTGTGGGCTCAACTGTCTTGACTACCTGACGGTGTAGCCGCTGCCGCCAGGCTGCGATCGGCCGTGAAACGGCCTTAAAACCTGGCGACCTCTGTACATCAGGTACAACGAAGTGACCGGGTTGCAACTGTCTTTGTGGGAGCTGGCGAAGCCTGCGATAAGACCACATACGGTCTCGTCCGGACACAGCATTTGACGCCATCCCCCCACTGCCCCAAGCTGGTACCCTTGACTGCCGCGTGTCCCGGATCCACCCATGTCGAAACAGCGCCAATACACCCTGATCAGCCTGACCCTGCTTGTCATCCTGGGCCTTGGCGGGTACTTCTGGCGCGACGACAGCCCGGCACCCACGCCTGCGCTCAAGCACAGCTATGCCAAGGCCGTGGCCATGGCCCACAACGGCCAGCCCGGCGCCGCGCGAGTGCTGTACCAGCAACTGGGCCGCAACGACCTGTCGGCCATCCGCCGCGCCGGCCTGTACGCCGAACTGCCCAACTACCCATCGCCGCTGGCCCTGAAGCTGGCCACCCGCGACCTGCAGCACGACGACCCGCTGGTGCGCCGCGCCGCCATCGCCAGCATCCAGGCCATGCTGCCCGGTGCCCAGCGCAGCCTGGTGCTGGGCCCGCTGCTGGACGATGAGGACCAGAGCGTGCGCTTTGCCGTGGTCGATGCCCTGCTCGGCCTGGGGCCGGATGAAATCGGCCTGTACTTCGGCCCGTTGCAGCACACCCTGGAGCAGTACCAGCACACCCTGGCACAACGCACCGACGATGCTCCGGCACAGCTGCACCTGGCGCAGCTCTACCTGCATGAAGACAACTTCCCCAAGGCCGCCGCCGCCCTGGACAAGACCTTGCAACTGGATCCGGGCAACCTGCAGGCCCTGGCCGGCCAGGTGCAACTGCTGGAACGCCAGGGGCACACCGAAGCCTCGCGCCAGGTGCTGGCCAGCGCCTTGCAACAACAGCCGGACTCGGCCTTTTTGCAACATGAGCTGGGCCTCTGGCTGCTGCGCCACGGCCAGGACGAGTATGCCCTGCTCGCCTTCGCCCGGGCCCTGGAGCTGGAGCCGGACAACAACGACTACCGCTATACCCTGGCCACCAGCCTGCACCAGCTGGATCAGGTGGGGCCGGCGCAGAAGCAGCTGGAGACCGTCCTCAGCCGCGACCCGGCCAACCGCAAGGCCAGGGTCCTGTTGATCGAGTACTGGAAGGAAACCGGCCAACTGCAGAACGTGCAGATCCTGCTGGCCCAGCTGGAGCAACTGAACCCCGACGACCCCCTGGTGCAGCAAGGCCTCTAGACCGGCCTCGCCGCCACTGGCGCAATCCGGTTGAACCGCCGTCCCGGCGCTGTGGTCCAGTGATAGTGCAACGACAGTAACCCCTGGCATCCGCTGTCCTTGCCCTGTCACAGGAGATCCACCGTGGCCGATCTGTCGCTCGACTGCGAACGCGCCCTGATACTGGCTGGCGAACCCCTGGGCCAGTTGACCTTCGACCTGCTCAACAAGGCAGGCATCGAAGCGCTGGCGGCTGCGACCCTGGAAGAACTGGGGGCGGCCCTGGACCATGGCGCAGGCCTGGCTATCGTCGACGAGCAGACCCTCGAAAGTAGCAACTTGTCGCCGCTGCAACGCTACTTCGACCGCCAGCCCGACTGGTCGAACCTGCCGGTGGTGCTGCTGACCCACACGCACAAGGGCCGGGCAGCGCCGCGGGCACGAACGATCGATCTGGGCAACTTCTTCGAGCTGCAATGCCCGTTCGACCCCGCCAGCCTGCTGGCCCTGGCCCATTCCTCGTTGCGTGCCCGGCGCCGCCAGTACCAGATCCGCAACCAGGACCAGGCGCGGAAAATGGAAGCGATCGGGCAACTGGCGGGCAGCGTCGCCCATGACTTCAACAACCTGTTGACCGGGATCGGTGGCAGCCTGGAGCTGATTGACAAGCGTCTGAAACAAGGGCGAACCGAGACCCTGCCCGGCCTGCTCGAGCTCAGTCGCAATGCCGTCAAGCGCGCTGCCAGCATGACCCACAACCTGCTGGCCTTTGCCAGCCGGCAATCGCTGGACAGCCGCCCCGTGCAGTTGCGCGAGCTGTTGTGCGCAGCGCAACTCGAACCGCTGCTCGATCCGCAGGTAAACCTCAAGGTCGAAACCGCCAGCGGACTGTGGCCCGCCCATGTCGACCCGCAGCAGTTGCAGGAGGCCGTGGGCAATCTGCTGCGCAATGCCTGCGAAGCCATGCCCGACGGCGGACGCCTGACCATCAAGGCGAGCAACCAGCACCTGGAGGCCAACCACTTCGGTCGCCATGCCCTGCCTACGGGCGATTATGTCCGCCTGAGCATCGTCGACACCGGCTGCGGCATGGCGCAAAGTACCCTGGAGCGCGCCTTCGACCCCTTCTACACCACCAAGCCCGTCGGTCAGGGCACCGGCCTCGGGCTGTCGATGGTCTATGGCTTCAGCAACCAATCCGGGGGGCACGTCACGCTGAACAGCCAGCTCGGACAGGGTACCCGAGTCGATATCTATCTGCCCCGTTGCAATGACCAGATGCCGGGCAAGGCGACTTCGTCATGAGCCAGCCGCTACCCGCTGACACCCTGGCTGCGGCATCGGCCGTGGACGCTGTACGGGTGCTGACCGTCAACGCCCACAAGGGTTTCAGCCCGTTGAACCGCCACTATGTGCTGCCCGAGTTGCGCGAGGCGGTGCGCAGCGAAGATGCCGACCTGGTGTTTCTCCAGGAAGTACTCGGCAGTCATCGCCAGCATGGCCGGCGTCATCCCAACTGGTCGGACGTGCCGCAGTACGAGTTCCTGGCCGACAGCCTGTGGCCGGTATTCGCCTATGGACGCAATGCGGTGTACCCCGACGGCGAGCATGGCAATGCGCTGTTGTCCAAGTACCCGATCCTGCGCCACGACAACCTCGATATCAGCGTCAAAGGCCGTGAGCAGCGCGGCTTGCTGCATTCGGTACTGGCCTTGCCGGGCGCACGGGAACTGCATGCCATCTGTGTGCACCTGGGCCTGGACGAACGCCAGCGCCAGCAACAGTTGCAGCTGTTGTGTCGCCTGCTCGACCCGCTGCCGGACAACGCCCCGGTGATCGTCGCCGGCGACTTCAACGACTGGCGCCGCCGTGCCGATGCGTGCCTGTCCGGTTGCGGCTTGAAGGAGGTCTTCACCCAGGCCTATGGCCGTCCTGCCCGCAGCTTTCCGGCGCGCTGGCCGCTGCTGTGCCTGGACCGTATCTACCTGCGCAATGCCCGGGCCCACGCGCCCAAGGTCGTGGCGCGCAAACCCTGGACGCACCTGTCCGATCACCTGCCGCTGGCCGTGGAGGTGCGCTGGTGAACAGTCAGTGGCGTGCCGACAATCAGGTCCAACTGCTGATCAACGGCGAGGACTACTTCCCCAGTGTATTTGCCGCCATCGACTGCGCGCGGGAAGAGATCCTGCTGGAAACCTTCATCATTTTCGAAGACAAGGTCGGTCGCCAACTGCAACAGCTGCTGATCGGCGCAGCACGTCGCGGTGTCCGCGTGCAGATGCTGGTCGATGGCTATGGCACCGCCGACCTCAGCCACGACTACCTCCAGGCCCTGAGCGATGCCGGGGTGCGCCTGCAGGCCTTCGACCCGCGCCCCAGACGCCTGGGGATGCGCACCAATCTGTTTCGCCGGCTGCACCGCAAGATCCTGGTGATCGACGGTGAAGTCGGGTTTGTCGGCGGCATCAACTACAGCGCCGACCACCTGGCCGACTTCGGTCCCATGGCCAAGCAGGACTACGCCGTGCAGGTACGCGGGCCGATTGTCGCCGACCTGCGCCAGGCCACCCTGGCCCTGCTTGCCGAATCGGCGACACTGCAGCGCCGCAGCCGCCACTGGTGGCAACGCGCCCTGCCCCTGGACGCCGACAGCGACCAGGCCAGCATGGTCCTGTGCATCCGCGACAACCAGGACCATCCCAACGATATCGAGCGGCATTACCTCAAGGCCCTGACTGCGGCCCGCGAACGCATCACCATCGCCAACGCCTATTTCTTTCCCGGCTACCGGCTGTTGCGCACCTTGCGCGACGCCGCCCGCCGTGGCGTGAAAGTCACCCTGGTGCTGCAAGGCATGCCCGACATGCCCCTGGTGCGCCTGTGTTCGCGCTTGCTGTACAACTACCTGCTGCGCGACGGGGTAAGGATCTTCGAGTACTGTGAGCGGCCCCTGCATGGCAAGGTCGCCCTGATCGATCGCCACTGGTCGACCGTGGGTTCAAGCAATCTCGACCCCTTGAGCCTGTCGCTGAACCTGGAAGCCAACCTGATCATTCGCGATGAGTCCCTTAACGAACGCCTGCACGAGCACCTGCAGGATTTGTGCGTGCACCGCTGCAAGCCGGTCTGCCGGCAACGGGTGATGCGCGGTTACTGGTGGCGTGCACCGTTGATTTTCCTGACCTTCCACTTCATTCGCCACTTTCCGGCCATGGCCGGCTGGCTGCCGGCCCATGTGCCACGCCTCAAGCCGCTGCTGCACGCGCGGCAACCGGCAGAGAAGACCACATGAGCCGGTCATCGAAGCGCTGGCGGCGTGCCAGGCAACTGCTGACCCTGGCCTTCTTCATCCTGGTGCCGATGCTGGTGATCAGCCTGCTCAGGAACCTGGACTGGGGCGAGGTCCACCAGGCCCTGGCCGCCTATCGCTGGCAGACCCTGGCCCTGGCGGTGCTGGTCAGCGCCTGCAGCTTCGTCCTGTTCAGTTGCTTCGACCTGCTGGGCCGGCGCTACACCGGTCACTCGCTGCCAGCCCGACAGGTACTGCCACTGGCGTTCGTCTGCTATGCCTTCAACCTCAACCTCAGCGCCTGGGTCGGTGCCATTGCCTTGCGCTATCGGCTGTACAGCCGGCTTGGCCTTGCGCTGGTGACCATCACCCGGATCCTCGGCCTGGGGCTTGTCACCAACTGGCTCGGCTATCTGTGCCTGGCCGGCGCGCTGTTCGCCAGTGGCTTGCCGCGCCTGCCGGCAGGGCTGGACATCGGCAGCACCGGCTTGCACCTGATCGGCCTGCTACTACTGGTCGCGGCCCTGGCCTACCTGCTGGCCTGCGCTTGCGCCCGGCGCCGGCGCTGGCACCTTCGCGGCCATGAAATCATCCTGCCTTCACTGCCCATGGCCGCCCTGCAGGCGCTGATGGGCGCCGGCAACTGGGCGCTGATGGCGCTGGTGATGTACAGCCTGCTGGCGGACAAAGTCGACTATCCGACGATCCTTGCGGTGTTGCTGATCAGCAGTATCGCCGGGGTCGTCACCCATATACCGGCAGGCCTGGGGGTACTGGAGACGGTGTTTCTCACCCTGTTGCACGCAAGCGTAGGCAAAGGCCCCCTGCTGGCGGCACTGATTGCCTACCGCGTCGTGTATTTTCTCTTGCCGCTGATGGTCGCCGGTGTGCTCTACCTGCTGCTCGAACGGGTGGCCAGTCAGCGCACTGGCGCCTCTCGCTCCGGCAGCGCCGGCTGATCACCCGCCAGCATCGCGCGCACCTGCTTGATCAGTGCCTGCAGGGAAAACGGCTTGGTCATCAGGGCGAATCCCGGCATCGGCAGCTGTGACTCGACCAGCCTGCGATCGGTCAAGCCGGTAATGAACAACACTTTCAGCTGCGGATCGAGCATCCGCGCGGCATTGGCCACCTGATCGCCGTTGAACTCGCCCGGCAGGCCGACGTCGGTGATCAGCAGATCCACCGGCCCCAGTTCGCGCAGCAAGCGGATTCCGCCATTGGCATCGCCCGCGTCGAACACGCTGTAGCCCTGCTCTTCCAGGGTTTCCTTGACCAGCGTGCGCAAGATCGACTCATCGTCGATCAGGACGATCCGTCCGCCCCTCGACCGGGTTGTTTCAAGGACCTGGACCTCCTGCTCCGGCGAGTCCTCGTCGAAACACCGCGGCAACAGCAGCTTGACCCGCGTGCCGGTGCCGGGGCTGGAGTCGATCCATGCCTGGCCGGCCGACTGGCGGACGAAACCGTAGACCATCGACAGGCCAAGCCCGGAACCCTGACCGGCAGGCTTGGTGGTGAAAAAAGGCTCGAAGGCACGCTCCAGGGTACCGGCATCCATGCCCCGCCCGTTGTCCTGCACCTGCAGGTAGTGATAGTCGCCCGGCGCCAGGCTGTCCGGTTCCCCGAGCTGGGCGGTGTGCCGCTCGTTGCCGGTGCTGATGCGCAGGCACCCTCCTGGCCCCATGGCGTCCCGGGCATTGAGGCACAGGTTGAGCACGGCGTTTTCCAGCTGGCTGGCATCGACCAGCACGGACCAGAGCGCAGGCTCGAACTGCAGCTGTACCTCGATGGCCGGCCCCATGGTCTGCTGGATCAAGTCCGCCATGCCCCGTATCTGCTCGCTCAGATCGACAGGACGCGGATCCAGCGCCTGGCGGCGTGAAAATGCCAGGAGCTGGTGCGTCAGTTCGGTTGCACGATCGGCAGCCTTTCGGGCGGCCTCGATATAGCGGGGCAACTGCTCCAGCCGCCCTTGGGCAAGACGGTGCTCGAGCATCTCGAGGCTGCCACCGATACCGGTGAGCAGGTTGTTGAAATCGTGGGCGATACCGTCGGTCAACTGACCGATGGCCTCCATTTTCTGGCTGTGGCGCAACATCGTCTCGGCGTGAAGCAGCGCCTCTTCACGCTCCCGCTCCAGGGTGACGTCGCTCCCCACTGCGGTAAAGCCTTGCTCGCCGGGCATCGCCGCCCAGTTGAACCAGCGGTAGTGGCCGTCCTTGTGACGCACGCGGCTGACCACGTTGTCGCTGGACAGGCCGGCACGCAACTGCTCGACGATGGTCTGCACTTGCTTGACGTCATCGACATGCACCAGGGACAAGACCGCCGCCCCCTGCATCTCGGCCGCCTCCCAGCCCAGCACCTGGCTCCAGGCCGGGTTCACGGCGGTGATGGTCAGGTCTGACTCAAGCGTCAGCATGACATCGGTGGACAATTGCCAGAAGCGATTGCGGTCGACGGTACGGGCCAGCACCTGTTGCTCGAAGGTTTCGGCCAGGGCCCGCCACTGCCGCGCCGCTTCGATACTGGCGGTGGTGTCGATCACGGTCTCGAGAAAACCGGCCACTTCGCCGCTTTCATCCCGCACGGGGCTGAAACAGAAGGTCAGGTAGGCCTTTTCCAGGGTGCCGTTGCGCTCGCTCATCAGGGGGAAGTTTTCGACGAAGATCGCCTCACCGGAATACGCCCTGAACACCATCGCCCCGAGACTGTCCCAGGACTCGGCCCAGACCTCGTCGAAGCTGCACCCAAGCGCTTCGGGCCTGGCGCCGAGGACCGGCTTGAAGGCGTCGTTGTAGAGCGTGACCATTTGCGGCCCCCAGACCAGGCAGCCGGGAAACCTGGACGCCAGCATCATGTCCACGGCGATGCGCAGCACGGCTGGCCAGGTCTGCAGGGGGCCAAGAGGCGTCTTGCCCCAGTCATGAGCGCCGATTTTCTCGCTCATGCCGCCTTGGGCAGCGGACAAGGCGCTCAGGTGAAGTACGTGCATGGCCTGACTCGGTGAGTTCGGGAGCTGCACGTCAGACCTGGCGGCCGATGTCTTCGTTCCAGAGTTCAGGCCTGGCCGCGATGAAATTCTTCATCAGTGTGATACAGGCCTCATTATGCTGGACATCCAGGGCCACGCCGCGGGAGCGCAACAGTTCCTCTTCGCCCATGAAGGTCTGGTTCTCACCGACAATCACGCGCTTGATCCCGTACAAGAGGATCGCTCCGCTGCACATCGCGCAAGGCGACAAGGTGGTGTACAGGGTCGAGGCCGCATACACCGAGGCGCTCTGGCGACCGGCATTCTCAAGGGCGTCCATCTCGCCATGGAGGATGGCGCTGCCCTGCTGCACCCGACGATTGTGCCCACGACCGATGATCCTGCCCTGGTGGACGAGCACCGAGCCGATCGGGATGCCGCCCTCTTCCAGGCCCTTGCGGGCTTCGTCGATGGCGGCCTGCATGAATTCGTCCACTGGCATGGTAGGGCTGGTCATCGAATGAACTCCGGTGTCTGGCGTAAGTCCAGAAAGGCTAGCACATAGCCAGCAAGGTATGGCGCCTGCGCCAGCCGCTACTATGCTGTATTAGTTTTCCTCGGCGATCCGGGCACCCCGGGTCCGAGCCAGTGAAGGGAGCCTGGTGATGAGCAAGAAGATTCTGGTGGTCCTGACCAATACGGCCAAATACCCGACGCTCAAGCGCGCGACCGGGCTCTGGCTGGGTGAGGCGGTGCACTTCGTCGAGAAAATCGAAAAGGCTGGCTACAAGGTCGATTACGTCAGCCCCAATGGCGGCTATGTGCCCATCGACCCCCATAGCCTGAGCATGGCCCAGGACCTCGATTGGGCTTGGTACAACGACAAGGCCTTCATGAATCGCCTGGGCACCACCTTGAATCCTGGCCAGGTCAAGGCCCAGGACTACAGTGCCATCTACTATACCGGCGGGCACGGAGTGATCTGGGACTTTCCGGACAACGCCGGCCTGCAGGAGCTGGCGCGCAAGATCTTCGAAGCCGGCGGTGTGGTGGCCTCGGTCTGCCATGGCGCCGTCGGCCTGCTGAACATCAAGCTCAGCGACAATTCCCTGCTGGTCAAGGACCGCGAGGTCACCGGTTTTTCCAACACCGAAGAACACCTGGCCGAACTGGACAAGGTGGTGCCGTACCTCACCGAAACCGAACTGGGTGCCCGTGGCGGGCTGTACCAGGCGACAGAGCCCTGGGAAACCTTTGCCATTGCCGACCAGAAGGAGGGACGGCTGATCACGGGCCAGAATCCGGCTTCCAGTGGCGCAGTGGCCGACCTGGTGATCAAGGCCCTGGAGGGCGCCCGACGCACTTGAATCCTTGTGCTGACGAGTACTACAAACGCTGATAAAGGGGCCTACAGGCGTAACAAGGTACGCAACTTTATGCTGGGTCACTGACTCATCATAGAGGCGATTCCCTTATGGCCCCATCCTCCCACGCAGGGCGCAGCCTGGTCGAGTTCCTGGTCACCCTGCTCATCGGACTCGCACCGGTTGCCTGTGGCTTGGTCGTCCTGTCGCTACAGGTCGAACGCAAGCAGGAAGAAACCATCGAAGTGACGGCCCGAGAAGCCATCTACGCCATCGACCGGGTGCTCGACACCCTGCACCAGTCCAGCAGCGTGGCGCTGAGCCTGGCCGCCCGATCCTGCGACACGGCACTGGCCGACTTGCGCCGGCAAGTGGTCATGCAACCGAGCGTGCGCAGCCTGGTACTGGTCAAGGGCAACCGGGCCTTCTGCAGCACGCTGTACGGCACCTTTGACCGCTTGATCGACCCGGGGACGTTCCTCAATCAACGCCTGCGCGTCGACCCGGGCAACGACGCCACCCCGGATGCCGCCGTCCTGCTCTACCGCTTGCAGGACTACCCCTACGGCGTATTGGCCGTGGCCGACATCAATGTGCTGCAAAATGAACTGCTGGGGTTTCAGAATACCGTGGTCCTGAGCCTGCAGTTCGGCCAGCAGTATGTCTGGTCGACAGGCAACGGCGAGTCCGCCCGGGTGCCCAACCATGAAGAAGACAAAATGCGCCTGACATCGGAGTTGTTCGGCTATACGGTGCACGCCGGCTATCCCGATGGTCATACCTGGCTGATGATCCGCCAGGCCGCCCTGGCAACCCTGCCCTCCCTGCTGCTGGTGGGCATCCTGACCGCAACCGTGGCGTACTGGGGGCTGTACAGGAGAAACCGCAGGTCACCATAGCTGCGCATAAAAAAAGGCCATCGGGATCACTCCCGATGGCCTTGCCATCACTCGGTAGCGTTACTCGACGTTCAACACGCCACGACGTACCTGGTCACGCTCGATGGATTCGAACAGTGCCTTGAAGTTGCCTTCACCGAAGCCATCATCGCCCTTGCGCTGGATGAACTCGAAGAATACCGGGCCCATCAGGGTCTCGGAGAAAATCTGCAGCAGCAGGCGCTTGTCCTCTGGCTGCGAGGAGCCGTCCAGCAGGATGCCGCGGGCTTGCAGCTCGCCAACCGGCTCGCCATGGCCCGGCAGGCGACCTTCGAGCATTTCGTAGTAGGTCTCGGGCGGTGCGGTCATGAAGCGCATGCCCAGCTTTTTCAGGGCATCCCAGCTCTTGAGCAGGTCGTCGGTGAGGAAGGCCACATGCTGGATGCCCTCGCCGTTGAACTGCATCAGGAACTCTTCGATCTGCCCGGCACCCTTGGACGATTCTTCGTTCAGCGGGATGCGGATCATGCCATCCGGCGCGGTCATGGCCTTGGAGGTCAGGCCGGTGTACTCGCCCTTGATGTCGAAGTAGCGGATCTCGCGGAAGTTGAACAGCCGCTCGTAGAACGCCGCCCAGTAGGCCATGCGGCCGCGGTAGACGTTGTGGGTCAGGTGGTCGATGATCTTCAGGCCCGCACCGACCGGGTTGCGGTCGACGCCTTCGATGAAGTTGAAGTCGATGTCATAGATCGAGCTGCCCTCTTCGAAGCGGTCGATCAGGTACAGCGGCGCACCACCGATGCCCTTGATCGCCGGCAGGCGCAGCTCCATCGGGCCGGTTTCGATCTCGACCGGCTGGGCACCCAGTTCCAGGGCACGGGCGTAGGCTTCATGGGCATTACGCACGCGGAAGGCCATGCCACAGACCGAAGGACCATGTTCGGCGGCGAAGTACGAGGCGATGCTTTTCGGCTCGTTGTTCAGGATCAGGTTGATGCCGCCCTGGCGATACAGGTGCACGTCCTTGGAACGGTGGGTCGCCACCTTGGTGAAGCCCATGATCTGGAAGATCGGCTCAAGGGTGCCAGGGGTCGGCGATGCGAACTCGATAAACTCGAAGCCCATCAGGCCCATCGGGTTTTCAAAAATGTCAGCCATGTTCTTTACCTCATCATCAAAGCGCTAATTACGGTGATCACTTGCTATCGATGTCGAGCGAAGATGGCGGCGCGCAGGAGATGCCCCTCACACTGCGTGCGAGGTAGTCACCATAGATCAGCTTGAACCCATGACACTTCATATGGACCCATTCTCGGCGGGTTGATTCCTCAGACGCGAGGAACCTTATTATTGTATGCGTAAGGTGATTCTACAGTGCGTAATCCAATTTGTCGCACTTTAAGTTCCGGCACAGCACCGACGAGCGGCTATCCTCTGCACAGGTTGCTCTTTTCAGGTTAGTCGCCATGCCCCTTTCGGTACAACGCCGTCGCCCTCGACGCCTCTGGCGCACCTTGCTGCCCTGGCTGGTGGGCGTGGTGCCCATCGTCGGCGGCATGGCGATCATGTACTGGCAGGCCGAGCGGGAACTGCAGAGCCGCAGCGTGGAAAATGCGCGCCAGGCAGTCAGTCAGGTCGAGCGCATCCTCGATAACATCTCCGCCGCCGCCAGGGAACTGCTGCCGCTGGCCGGCCAGCCTTGCGCCGCGGAGAAACTGGCGCTGCGCGACCAGGTCACCCGGCGTGCCTTCGTACGCTCCACCAACCTCGAGTACCGCGGCGAACTGTATTGCAGTTCGTTGTTCGGCCCCTACAGCGAGCCTGTCGATGCCAACGACTATACCCAGGGCACGCTCTGGCTGATGAATGGCAACTCGGTCACCCCCGGGCATCCGTTGCTGGTGTACCGGGCCAGCGAGGGTGACCGTGGCGCCATCAGCACGGTCGATGGCGAACACCTGATCATCGCCCTGCAGACGATAGGCGCAGGTAACCGCCTGGTGTTGCGGGTCGGACAGAACTGGATGAACCGCGACGGCCTGGTCCGCCAGGGGCCGGTGCGGCCGGCGGAGGTGGCGCCGGTCAGCCTCGCGTCGGCGCGCTACCCGTTCGTTATCCAGGGCGGCTTTGCACAGGGTGCGGTCGGCCAGGTGATGCGCAGCGAATACCCGGCCTTGTTCGGCCTGCTGGTGATGATCGGCGTCATCGCGGCCATGGCCTGTTACTGGCAACTGCAGCGGGCCGGCTCGACGCGGGCCGAGTTGCAGCGGGCCATGGAGGCCAACGAGTTCGTGCCCTATTTCCAGCCGGTGGTGCGCGGCGGCGACTACCGCTGGGCCGGTGTCGAGGTGCTGATGCGCTGGCAGCATCCACGCGAAGGCCTGGTACGTCCCGACCTGTTCATCCCCTATGCCGAACACAGCGGCCAGATCGTGCCCATGACCCGCCAATTGATGCAGCGCACGGCCGAACTGCTGGCGCCACATGCCGATGCCCTGGAAGACGGTTTTCACATCAGCATCAATATCACCGCCGATCACTGCCAGGACATGGTCCTGTTCGAGGATTGCCAGGCATTCCTCGCGGCCTTTCCCAAGGGCCGGGTGCTGCTGACCCTGGAGCTGACCGAACGCAAGCTGATTACCCCCAGCGATGTCACCCAGGCCTTGTTCGGCAAACTGCATGAGCTGGGCGTGCTGATTGCCCTGGACGACTTCGGCACCGGCCAATCGAGCCTGGCCTACCTGCGCCAGTTCCAGGTCGATTACCTGAAGATCGACCAGAGCTTCGTGGCCATGATCGGCGTCGATGCACTGTCGCTGCATATCCTCGACAGCATCATCGAGCTTTCCAGCAAGCTGGGGTTGGGGATTGTCGCCGAAGGCGTGGAAAATAGGACACAACGTGACTACCTGGCCCGGCACAACGTCGACTTCCAGCAAGGCTACCTGTTCGCCCGGCCAATGTCGGCGCACGACTTCATCCAGGCCCTGGAAACACAGGTACTGGTCACCGCTGTGGGAGCGGGCTTGACCCGCGACGCGATGTGACTGAATCGCGGGGCAAGCCCGCTCCCACAGGCCCCACAAGCACAATGGTTCCCCCTAATTCACCACCGAGGCCCTCGTGTCCAAAGGTATTGTTTCATCGGTGATGGCATCCTGCCTGTTCGCCGTGATGTATTTCTATACGTCCCTGCTGTCCCCGCTGGACGGCGAAGAGGTGTTTGGCTGGCGCACCTTGCTGACCCTGCCCTGCCTGACTTTGTTCATGCTGCTGAGCAAGGACTGGCCACTGGTCACCGGCCTGCTGGCCCGCATGCGCCAGAACCCGATCCTGCTGCTGGGGCAGATCGGCACCTCGTCGCTGATGGGCGTGCAGCTCTGGCTGTTTCTCTGGGCGCCGCTGCACGGGCGCAGCCTGGAAGTGTCGCTGGGCTATTTCCTGCTGCCGCTGACCATGGTCCTGACCGGACGCCTGGTCTATGGCGAGCGCCTGTCGCGCCTGCAGAAGGTCGCTGTGGCCTGCGCCGCCACCGGGGTCGGTCATGAGCTGTACCAGCACGGTAGTTTCGCCTGGGAAACCCTGCTGGTGGCCATCGGCTACCCGCTGTACTTCATCCTCCGGCGCAAGTGCCGCACCGATCACCTGGGTGGCCTCTGGGCCGACATGTGCCTGCTGTTGCCGGCGGCGTCGTACTTTGTCATCCAGGGGCCGATGAGCGCCCGGGACCTGGCCGAGCACCCGGCCCTGTATGGCCTGATTCCGCTCTTGGGGGCGATCAGTGCCCTGGCGCTGATCTGCTACGTGCTGGCCAGCCGCCTGCTGGCGTTCAGCCTGTTCGGCCTGCTCAGCTATGTCGAACCGGTGCTGCTGGTCGGCGTGGCCCTGCTACTGGGCGAGACCATCGGTCCCGACCAGTGGCTGACCTACCTGCCCATCTGGGCGGCCGTGCTGGTGCTGATCCTCGAAGGCGTCAAGCACCTGCTGCGTCAACAGCGGCGCCCGGTGTAAGGCGCACCTCTCGGACCCGACGTTCCTCCACGGCAACCACGGTCATCTGCCAGCCGTTCCAGTGCAGGCTGTCGCCGACCACCGGCAAGCGGTCGAGCAGGCTCATCACCAGGCCCGCAAGGGTCTGGTAATCCTCGGTCGGTCTGGCGGCAAAACCGGTGCGCGCCTGGATCTGGCTGAGGTTCAGGGCACCACTGACGACAAAGCCCTGCTCGTCCTCGACGATCCCCGGCCCTTCGACCTCGCTGGCGTCAGGCAACTCACCGGCGATGGACTCGAGGATGTCGGTCATGGTCAGGACACCGGTGAAATCACCGAATTCATTGACCACGAAGGCAATGTGGGTCGACTGGCTGCGCATCTGCTCCAGGGCGTTGAGGATGCTGAAGCTCTCCAGCAGGTTCAGCGGCGCACGCACCAGGCTTTCCAGGTCTGGCTGGTTGCCGGCCAACAGCTCCTTGAGCAGTTCCTTCTTGTGCACGAAGCCCAGCGGTTCCTCGATGCGACCGTTGCGAATCAGCGGCAAGCGTGAGTAGGACGAATGCATCAACGCCGTGCGGATCGCCTCGGGGGGCTGGGCCAGGTCGATGGCATCGACCTTGGCCCGCACCGTCATCAAGGTCTTGATCGGCCGCTCGGCCAGGTTCAGTACGCCGCTGATCATCACTCGCTCGCGGCGGTCGAACAGCACCTGCTCTTCACCGCCCTCGACCAGGTCGGCAATCTCCTCGCCCACCTCATCGGCCTCGATGCGCCGCCCGCCCAGCAGGCGCAGCACGGCATGGGCGGTGCGCTCACGCAATGGCCGGTGCTGTTGCAGGCTGCGCTTGCGCCGGGCCCGGGCCAACTGGTTGAACACCTCGATCAGGATCGAGAAGCCAATGGCCGCATACAGGTAGCCCTTGGGAATATGGAACCCCAGGCCTTCGGCGGTCAGGCTGAAACCGATCATCATCAAGAAGCCCAGGCACAGCATGATCACCGTCGGGTGGCTGTTGACGAAGCGGGTCAGCGGCTTGCTGGCGACGATCATGATACCGATGGAGAAGATCACCGCGATCATCATCACCGACAACTGCTCGACCATGCCCACGGCGGTGATCACCGCATCCAGGGAGAACACCGCGTCGAGCACCACGATCTGCGCCACGATCGGCCAGAACGCGGCATGACGAGCATTGCCGTTGGTCTGGGCCACATGCCCCTCAAGGCGTTCGTGCAGCTCCATGGTGGCCTTGAACAACAGGAACACACCACCGAACAGCATGATCAGGTCACGGCCGGAGAAGCTCTTGTCGAACACCTCGAACAAGGGCGCGGTGAGGGTCACCATCCAGGAAATACTGGCCAACAGGCCCAGGCGCATGATCAGCGCCAGCGACAGGCCGATCACCCGCGCACGGTCGCGCTGATGGGGCGGCAACTTGTCGGCGAGGATGGCGATGAACACCAGGTTGTCGATACCCAGTACCAGTTCCAGGACAATCAGCGTGGCTAGGCCCAGCCAGGCCGTAGGGTCGGCTAGCCATTCCATGGGCGGTCACTCATCTGCGGGTACAACGGGGAGACGTCACAAGGACAGGAGAAAGGCCGGGACGGCCAGCTACTGGGGGGCTCCGAGAACGAAGTCATATCAACCTGAGATCAATTAGGGAGGGAGATCCTACAATTGCAGCAGGGAATCCTCACAGCGCGAAACTATTACAAATTCTGTATAGCTGTGGGAGCGGGCTTGCCCCGCGATTGCGATTGACCGACACACCGCAATCGCGGGGCAAGTCGAGTCGTCGCACCGCCGCTCCCACAGCAGGGTAATTTTCTTCAATACCTGGATGTGTCGGGCCTTCAGACTCAGGCGACCTCATCCTAAGGACGAACACCCATGAGCCTGACCCTTTCCATGGCCGCCTTTGCCCTGGCCGCCTCCATCTCCCCCGGCCCGGTCAATATCATCGCCCTGGGCAGCGGCGCCCGCCACGGCTTGCGCGCCAGCCTCAGGCACGTCACCGGCGCCACTGTCGGCTTCAGCCTGCTGTTGCTGTTGATCGGCCTGGGCCTGCATGAACTGCTGCGCCACTGGCCGGCCATGACCCGGGTGCTGCATGTCGGCGGCGTGGCGTTCCTGCTGTACATGGCCTGGAAACTGGCCAGCGACCGAGGTGAACTGGGCCGTAACAACGAGGCGCCGCCCCCGTCGATGCTCACCGGGGCCACCCTGCAATGGCTCAACCCCAAGGCCTGGCTGGCCAGTGTCGCCGGTATCGGAGCGTACGTGGGCGAAGGCCAGACCGCCCTGCTCTGGCAGTTCACCGGGATCTATTTCGTTATCTGCTACCTGTCCATCGCCAGTTGGGCCTGGGCTGGCAGCATGATCAGCCACTACCTGGACAACCCGGCACGGGTGCGCCTGTTCAACCGCGTACTGGCGGCCCTGCTGGTAGCCAGCGCCCTCTACCTGCTACTGGCCTGAACGGTAATGGCCGGGCGTCGCCGCCAGGTGACGCTTGAACGCCCGCTGCAGGTGGGCCTGGTCGGCAAATCCGGCCTCCAGCGCCACCTCGGCGATCAACCGGCCGCGACGCAACTGGGCGCGGGCATATTGCACGCGCTGGTCGAGCAGGTAGCCGTGGGGCGTCAGGCCGAAGTGCTGCTTGAAGGCACGGATCAGGTACGAGGCGGACAGGCCAGCCGCCTCGCTGATGTCTTCCAGGCGCAGGGGCTCGGTGCAGTGTTCACGGATGTAACCGGCAGCAGCCAGCAGCCGTTGATTGTTCACCGGGCGATGCGGGTTGTCCGCACCAAAGCGCTGGATCAGGGCGCGGAAAAAAACCTGCAGCGCACTGTGCTTGCTGGCAGCGCCGCATTGCTCGTCGAGCAACAAGGCGTGCAGCTCGCACAAGTCCCGGTACAGGGACGGCGACTGGCTGCTGAGCACCGCAAGTGGCTGGAAGCCCAGGGCCTGCAGCCAGTTCAGGTCGACATACAGCATCAGGTAGGACCAGGGCTCACCGGCGATGGGATTGCAGGTGTGCACTGCGCCGGGATTCATCATCACCACCGTGCCGGCCGACACCTCCTGATCACTGTCGCCGCTCACATAGGTGCTGCGCCCGGCGGTAATCGCCCCGATCGAAAAGCTCTCATGGGAATGCGGCGCATAGCGGACCTTGCGCCCGTCATCGACGCTGCGCGCCTCGATGAACGGCAACGCCGGATCACGCCAGAATCGCGAATGCGTACTCATCACCACTAGCCCTCGGCGTCATGCACCACCACCAGCAACTGCGCCTGCACCTCGCCCAGCGAGCGTAGCCTGTGGGGGGTCTGGGCATTGAAGTACAGGGCGTCACCGCGCTCGAGAATCACCCGCTCGTTCATGAAGTCGACTTCCACCTGCCCTTCGTGGACGAACAGGAACTCCTCGCCCAGGTGCTCCTTGAAGGTCGAGTCGCTGAAGTCGGCGGGCGGGCTGATGATGAACGGCAACAGGCTGCGGCTGCCGATGTGCTTGGCCAGCACTGCATACCCCTGGCCCTGGGCACTGCTCGACAGCGCCTGACGCTCGCCGCTGCGCACCAGGCTGTAGCGGGCCTGGCCGGGCAAGTCTTCGGCGAACAGCTCTTCGACGTTGACATTCAACGCCCGCGCCAGCTTCAGGGCGGCAGCAATGGACGGCGTGTTCAGGCCACGCTCGACCTTGGACAGGTAGCTCTTGGTCATGCCAGACATTTCGGCCAGCGCTTCCAGGGTAATGCCCAGTTTTTTTCTTAACAATTTCAATCGGATAGACATGCGACGCAAATTTCCCAGTGTCACGGGCAGGATTTTACTTGCCAATGACACTTTGTGTCATTTAGCCTTGATTGTGTCATCGCGCTAACCGCCCCTCCACCTTCCAAGTAGCCGGGGCGGGCCAGCCGTGACACGTCCGAACACCAACGAGGATATCCCCATGGCCAAGACTATGGCATTGCCCAAGGACCAGCTGGTCAAGCAGGCCCTTACACAGATGCAAGGCTCGCTTGCCGATAATACGTGGACTGTACGCGAAAAGCTGGCCCTGACCTGCCGAATTCTCTTCGACAACGGCCACGATTCGGGCCTGGCCGGGCAAATCAGCGCCCGCGGCCCGCAACCTGGCACCTTCTACACCCAGCAACTGGGCCTGGGTTTCGATGAAATCACCGCCAGCAACCTGCTACTGGTCAACGAAGACCTGGACGTGCTCGAAGGCCAGGGCATGCCCAACCCGGCCAATCGCTTCCACAGCTGGGTGTACCGGGCGCGCCCGGATGTGAACTGCATCATCCACACCCACCCGACCCACGTCGCCGCCCTGTCGATGCTGGAGGTACCGCTGCAGGTTTCGCACATGGACCTGTGCCCGCTCTACGAAGACTGCGCCTTCCTCAAGGCCTGGCCGGGCGTGCCGGTGGGCAACGAAGAAGGCGAGATCATCAGCGCCGCACTGGGTGACAAGCGCGCCATCCTGCTCTCGCACCACGGTCAGTTGTCGACCGGCGCCAGCATCGAGGAAGCCTGTGTCATCGCCCAGTTGATCGAGCGCGCCGCCCGCCTGCAGTTGCTGGCCATGGCCGCCGGTGAGGTCAAGCCGATCGAACCTGCGCTGGGCCGCGAAGCCCACGACTGGATCTCACGCCCCAAACGCCACAGCGCGGCCTTCAACTACTATGCGCGGCAGTGCCTGCGGGTGCATGCCGACTGCCTGAACTGATCCCCGGCCCCATTTGCCTTTCTTGCGGAGCATCTTCATGACCACGACTTTTCACGGCAACATCGGCTACACCATTACCCCGTTCAGCGCTGACGGCGAGCAGCTCGACCTGCCGGCCCTGGGTCAATCCATCGAGCGCCTGATCGCCGGCGGCGTCCACGCCATTGCGCCCCTGGGCAGCACCGGCGAAGGCGCCTACCTGAGTGACCTGGAATGGCAACAGGTCGCCGAGTTCAGCCTGGCGCAGGTTGCCGGCCGGGTGCCAACCATCGTCAGCGTCTCGGACCTGACCACCGCCGGCGCCATCCGCCGCGCCCGCTTCGCCCAGGCCCACGGCGCCGACGCGGTGATGGTGCTGCCGAGCGCCTACTGGAAACTCAGCGAAGCCGAGATCCTCCAGCACTACCGGGCCATCGGCGCCAGCATCGACCTGCCGATCATGCTCTACAACAACCCGGCCACCAGTGGCACCGACATGTCGGTGGAGCTGATCCTGCGCATCGTACGCGAGGTCGGCAACGTGACCATGGTCAAGGAGAGTACCGGCGACATCCAGCGCATGCACAAACTGCAACTGCTCGGCGAAGGCCAGGTGCCCTTCTACAACGGTTGCAACCCGCTGGCCCTGGAGGCCTACGTGGCAGGCGCCAGCGGTTGGTGCACCGCCGCGCCGAACCTGATCCCGGCACTCAACCTTGCGTTGTACAACGCTGTGCAGGCCAACGACCTGGTCACCGCCAGGGCGGTGTTCTACCGCCAGTTGCCGCTGTTGGACT
The DNA here is from genome assembly GCF_030272875.2 of Pseudomonas sp. BJa5. Lineage (NCBI taxonomy): Bacteria > Pseudomonadati > Pseudomonadota > Gammaproteobacteria > Pseudomonadales > Pseudomonadaceae > Pseudomonas > Pseudomonas sp. BJa5. The sequence continues at coordinate 47,582 of NZ_JALRNG020000026.1, read as the reverse complement.
TCATCCTCAAGGGTGGCTTGCCGGCGACCATCAAGGCCGGACTGGCCTTGACCGGGCTTGAGGTGGGTGAGCCGCGTCGGCCAGTGTTTGCCCTGGACCCGGCGGGGAAAGACTACCTGCAGGCGCTGCTGCAACAGTTGCGCTGATACCCCCTGTCACCAGCCGTGCTGTTGGCGGCTGGTGCTGCGCAAGCACCAGCCGCTCCGGATTCTGCGCCCCTGTGCTGCCACAGCCTACATCCACCAAGGTATCGCCCTTATAGGTAGCCTGCTGCGAACCTCCTAGCATCGGTGGGGCTTGTCCCTATGCACATGGAGGTAGTAGTCATGATGAACAGCCAGACCTGTTCACGCGTTACCCTGGGCGCTCTCGCCTCGACAATACTGGTGGCCGGCAGCGTGTTCGCCAGCCCCCTGACCCTGGACAATGGCGCGCCGGTGGGCGACAACCAGAACTCCCAGACTGCCGGCAGCAACGGCCCGACCCTGCTGCAGGACGTGCACCTGATTCAGAAGCTGCAACGGTTCGACCGCGAGAAAATACCGGAGCGCGTGGTCCATGCGCGGGGTACCGGGGCGCACGGCGAGTTCATTGCCAGCGCCGACATTTCCGAACTGACCATGGCCAAGGTATTCACCCCGGGTCAGAAAACGCCAGTGTTCGTGCGCTTTTCATCCGTAGTGCATGGCAGCCACTCGCCAGAAACCTTGCGTGACCCGCGCGGATTCGCCACCAAGTTCTACACGGCCGATGGCAACTGGGACCTGGTCGGCAACAATTTCCCGACCTTCTTCATTCGCGATGCGATCAAGTTCCCGGACATGGTCCACGCCTTCAAGCCCGACCCCCGGACCAACCTCGGCAACGACGCCAGGCGCTTCGACTTCCTGTCGCACCTGCCCGAGGCGACCCGCACCCTGACCCTGCTGTACTCCAACGAGGGGACGCCCAAGAGCTACCGGCACATGGACGGCAACAGCGTCCACGCCTACAAGTTCATCAACGCCAAGGGTGAAGCCAGCTATGTGAAATTTCGCTGGAAGACGCTACAGGGCCAGAAGAACCTCGACCCTGGCGAGGTGGCAAGGATCCAGGGCCAGGACTTCAGTCACATGACCAACGACCTGGTCGCTGCGATCAAGCGCGGGGACCATCCGCGATGGGATCTGTACATCCAGACGCTCAAGCCCGAGCAGATGGCCGCCCTGGACTATGATCCGCTCGACCCGACCAAGATCTGGCCCGGTGTTGCGGAGCGCAAGATCGGCCAGATGGTCCTGAACCGCAATGTCGAAAACTTCTACCAGGAAACCGAACAGGTCACCCTGGCACCGTCCAACCTGGTACCGGGCATCGAGCCGTCGGAGGATCGCTTGCTGCAAGGCCGGCTGTTCTCCTACGCCGACACCCAGACCTACCGCGTCGGTGCCAATGCCATGAGCCTGCCGGTCAACCGACCCAAGGTCGCGGTGAACAATGGCAACCAGGACGGTGCGCTCAATGCGTCGCGCACGGTCGGCAGCGTCAATTACGAACCGAGCCGCAAGCAACCGCGCCCGGCCACCGAATCGGCACGCTATAGCCAGTTGCCCTTGAGTGGCACCACGCAACAGCAAGCCATCGCGCGCACCCAGAACTTCAAGCAGGCCGGTGAGCTCTACCGCAGTTATGACGCCAAGAACCGCCGGGACCTGATCAACAGTTTCGGCCAGTCGCTGGCCGGTAGCGACGACGAGAGCAAGCACATCATACTTTCATACCTGTACAAGGCCGATGCCGAGTACGGCAAGGGGGTATGCAAGGTTGCAGGCGGAAACCTGGCCAAGGTCAAGCAACTGGCGGCACGCCTGGAAGACTGATTGTCACGCCGGGCGCAAGGCGAGCATACGCTGCCGATAGCTGCCCGGACTCTCTCCGGTCCACTTCTTGAAGGCACGATGGAACGCACTGGGTTCCTGGAACCCGGTGCGTTCGGCCACCTCGGCAATGCTCATGTCGGTCGCGCGCAGACACTCGAAGGCCGTCGCCCGACGCACTTCATCCTTGATCTGCTGGTAAGCACGACCTTCCCGTTCCAACTGTCGGCGAAAGCTGCTGGGGCCCAGCCCCTGGCACTCGGCCATGGCATGCAGGGTCGGCCACTGGTCCGGCTCACGTTCCCGCAAGTAACGGTAGACCCTCGCTCCCAGGCCGCTCTGGTTGCGGTAGCGGATCACTAGCCACTGCGGCGCACTGCGCAGGAAGGTCTTGAGGCCGGCCAGGTCCTGGATCACCGGCAGGCGCAGGTAATCAGCGGCAAACTCCAGCTCGGTGACGCCCGCCCCAAGTTGCAGGTTGGGCCCCCACAGCAAGGGGTCGCCCTCCTGTGCCGGACGTGGATCGGCCAGCGCCATGCGGTCGATGACGATGCGCTGCCCACCCAGCCAGCACAACAGGCTGATGACCAGGGCAAGGAAGGTTTCCTCGGCATAGACCCGGGTCAACGGGTCGTCGATGCGCGATTGCAGGCTGATCAGTGCCCGCGCACCCTTGACCGTCAGGGTGGCCCGCAGATCACCCAGGAACAGGGCGAAATTGCCCAGGCACTGGCGCAGGGCCTTTTCCAACGTGGGTTCCTGGATCAGGCCACGGCAGATCAGGGCAAAGCTACCCAGCGGCATGCCATGGCTGTCGAGGTTGAAGAACTCGTCGCCCAGGGCCTGGATCAGCAACAACCAGAGCCGGGCGAAGGCCGTGGCCGGCACCCGCGCCCCCGGCTGGTCGAGCACCCGCGCATCGATGCCGGCCTCGCTGAGCAAGGCTTGCGCCCGCTGCGGCTGGTCACGCAGGGCGTGCAACATGGTATGGACGAAGTAGACCGCGACTGTATCGTGTTCCCGCATTACCGATTCCGCAGGGTGTGGCAAAAAATACCAGGGACAGTGGGCAGTTTTGGCATAGGCCCGGCAGCAGGCTTTGCCTAGACTCGATGACTACCTGAACCTGGCGCGCTGTGCATTCTGGCAGAGCCGGCCACTGTCCCGCCATGCTTTCGCCTATTGGAGCCTTTCATGAATACCCCGGAAATCTACGTAGTCAGCGCCGTCCGTTCGGCCATCGGCACTTTCGGTGGCAGCCTCAAGGACCTGCCCCTGGCGGATCTTGCCAGCACCGTGACCCGCGCCGCCATCGAACGCGCCGGCGTTGCACCCGAGCACATCGGCCACGTAGTGATGGGCAACGTGATCCCGACTGAAACCCGCGACGCCTACCTGGCCCGCGTGGCCGCGATGAACGCCGGCATTCCCAAGGAAACCCCGGCCTTCAATGTCAACCGCCTGTGCGGTTCGGGCCTGCAGGCGATTGTCTCCGCCGCCCAGAGCCTGCTGTTGGGTGAAGCCGAAGTCGTGGTCGCCGCCGGTGCCGAATCCATGAGCCGTGGTCCTTACCTGCTGCCACAGGCCCGTTGGGGTGCACGCATGGGCAACATCCAGGGCGTCGACTACATGCTCGGCATCCTCCACGATCCGTTCGGCAACTTCCACATGGGCATCACCGCGGAAAACGTCGCCGAGCGCAATGGCATCACCCGCGAAATGCAGGATGAGGTGGCCCTGGTCAGCCAGCAACGCGCCGCCCGCGCCATCGCCGAAGGCCGCTTCGCCAGCCAGATCGTGCCGATCGAGGTACCGGCTCGCAAGGGCACCGTGCGTTTTGAGATCGACGAGCACGTGCGTGGCGAGGTAACCGCCGAACAACTGGCCGGCATGAAGCCCGCCTTCAAGAAAGACGGCACCGTCACTGCCGGCAATGCCAGCGGCCTGAACGACGGCGCCGGCGCCCTGGTGCTGGCCACCGGTGACTACGTCAAGCGTCACGGCCTGCGTCCGCTGGCCCGCCTGGTGACCTACGCGCATGCCGGTGTAGAACCCGAGCTGATGGGCCTGGGCCCGGTACCGGCCACCCGCAAGGCGCTGGAAAAGGCCGGCCTGACGGTCGCCGACCTGGACGTCATCGAGTCCAACGAAGCCTTCGCCGCCCAGGCCTGCGCCGTGGCCGGTGAGCTGGGCTTCGACCCCGAGAAGGTCAACCCCAACGGTTCGGGCATTTCCCTGGGCCATCCGGTCGGCGCTACCGGTGCGATCATCGCCACCAAGGCGATCCACGAACTGCAGCGCATCGAAGGCCGCTACGCCCTGGCCACCATGTGCATCGGCGGCGGCCAGGGTATCGCTGTCGTCTTCGAACGCGTGTAAACCAAGGAGCCTTTTGTGAGTATTGAACAGATTGCCGTGATCGGCGCCGGCACCATGGGCAACGGTATCGCCCAGGTGTGCGCGGTAGCCGGTTACCAGGTCACCTTGATCGACGTTTCCGACGCGGCGCTGGAGCGTGGCCTGGCCACCCTGCGCAAGAACCTCGAGCGCCAGGTCAGCAAGCAGACCCTGGCCGCCGAGGATGCCCAGGCGGCCGTGGCCCGGATCCGCACCAGCACCGACTACGCCCAGCTTGCGCAAGCGCAGCTGGTGATCGAAGCAGCGACCGAGAACCTCGAGCTCAAGCAGCGCATCCTCCAGCAGATCGCCGACAGCGTCAGCAGCGACTGCGTGATCGCCACCAACACCTCGTCGCTGTCGATCACCCAGCTGGGCGCGGCGATCAGCCAGCCCGAGCGTTTCATCGGCGTGCATTTCTTCAACCCGGTACCGATGATGGCCCTGGTCGAGATCATTCGCGGCCTGCAGACCAGCGATGCGACCTATGCCGCAGCCCTGGCGCTGACCCAGCAGGTCGGCAAGACTCCGATCAGCGCCGGCAACCGCCCGGGTTTCGTGGTCAACCGCATCCTGGTACCGATGATCAACGAAGCGATCTTCGTCTTCCAGGAAGGCCTGGCCAGTGCCGAAGACATCGACACCGGCATGCGCCTGGGCTGCAACCAGCCGATCGGCCCGCTGGCCCTGGCCGACCTGATCGGTCTGGACACCCTGCTGGCGATCATGGAGGCCTTCCACGACGGCTACAACGACAGCAAGTACCGCCCTGCCCCCCTGCTCAAGGAAATGGTTGCCGCCGGCTACCTGGGACGCAAGAGCGGCCGCGGCTTCTTCACCTACTGAGAGGCATTGCCGATGAACGCCGTTATGCGCTGTGGAAACTTCGAAGAGCGGCGTGACAAGGCCTTGGCGCTCTTCGCCGAGAAGGGTTTTGGCCAGGTCAGCATGCGCGAACTGGCCAGCCACCTGGGCCTGACGGCGGGGTCGTTGTATCACCACTTCCCGAGCAAGCAGGACCTGTTGTACGACTTGATCGAAGAGTTGTACGAGGAACTGCTCGCCTGCCTCAACCAGGGCCGGCGGGCACATCAGCAGACCCTGGTGCAGGTGATCGCCGCGCACTGGGCGCTGCATGCCGAACGCCCGTTGCAGTTCCGCCTGGCCGAGCGTGACCAGTGTTGCCTGAGCCCGGACCAGCAGGCACGCATCGGTCAATTGCGCCAGCAGTACGAAACCGCACTGCTGCGCCTGATCGTGCCCAAGGCCACCCTGCGCGGCGAGGCGCTGCAAGCCACCGCCCATGTCATTGCCAACCTGCTCAACAGCCTGCCCGGCTGGCTGCAGGCTTCGCAACTGCCCCAGGCCCAGGGCCTGGCGCTGATGGAAAGCATGATGCTCGGCGGTATCGAACGGACCTTGCGCGGCGAAAGCCTGAATTCGATGGCCTGAGTCAGGCGTTGTCGTGCCGCATGCGCCGCCCCGTTTCATGGGGGCGGTGGATGTAGACCGCGTCCAGTACATTGCCGGCGGGATGCCGCGCTGCATTCCAGTGGCTTGAGTGGTGGATGTAGCGCTGGCGCAACAACCCTTCCTCCTCTGCGCCAAGCCCTGGCGAGCCGGTATGCCCCAGCGCGAATCCGAGCAGCCTTGTGGCTATGCCCTGCAACGCCTGTGGCGCCTGCAGGGACGGCTGCGTGCCGAGCGCTGCAAACGGCACGTCGTGAGCCATCCCCAGCTCGCGCATCAGCTGCAGGTAGACCCGTGACAACCCACCCTCCACCCAGCGCTCGCCGCGCACCGCAGCGAACACCTGCTTGCAGGGGTAAAGGTCGCGTTTGGGCACATAGGACAAGGCCTGGCTCCAGCTGACAACCTGCGTCTGCAGGTTCCACTGCACCCATTGCGCCTGATTGCGCTGGTGTTCATCCCGGGCCCTGGTGTACGCCTGGCTGTGTTCGTCGGCAAGGCGCAACGCCTGCTCGCAACTGTGCGGCCGGGTCAGCAGCAGGACTTCACGCATACGCGGCAGGTAGCCGCCGCCCACATCCGCATGCGCCCCCGGTACTTCGATATCGTTGTCGGTGCGGGTCAGCGCGAAATTGTGGCGCCACTCGTCCCGGGCAACCAGTTGCACCACCTTTCTGGCGATGCCCGTCGGGAGCGCCAGTTCAAGCCCGGCGTTCCTGTCGTCGGCCGGGCTGAAGTCCGCACGGTGGGCAGCCACCACGGCCGCAACCGTATCGAACAAGCCGATGAAGTTGATCAGCCATGACCGCTTGGGCCCGGGATACAACGCCGAGAACCGGCTGCCGGCCCCTTTGGCCAGATCGTTGGCAAAGTGCCTGGCGGCAGCGGCCCCACGGCTGAAACCGAACAGGTCGAACTCGAGCACATCGATGCGCCGGTCGGGATTGGCCGCCTGCCAGGCGTTCAGCTGGCGAACCAGTTCTTCCTGCGCCCAACGTACCCTGGCACCAATGCCCAGGGCGTGGCGCCCGGTGAGCATGCTCAACGCAGCATCCGGCTCACCTGCCGTCGTACCGATGCCTTGCACATAGACCTTGAGCAGCGGCTCGCCTGCTCGCGCCTGGTACAGCTCGTACAGGCAGGCGACATTGCTCTTGTCGTTGCCATAGCTGTCCTGCGGCGTATTACCCTGCTCGTCGTAGCCCAGGCGGGCACACAGGCACCGTACAGCCTCGGGGGCCGTGCGCAGGTCGAATCCAGGGGCAAAACAGGGGGCCGCCGTGACGCTATTGGCCAGGTTGTTGCCTGTACCGTCGAAAAACACACCCACTCGCATTGCTGCGCTCCCTTTGCTGGTTACAAAGAGAGCTATCGAATGCTTTTGCCGGGGCCCGGGCTATCGGCGCTCGAGGTCAGCCTGCGTGTGAAAGGTCGCCGGGTGCCTAACGCAAAAGTGCCAGGATCTGGTCTCGCAAGGTATCCAGGTCGAAGGGCTTGGCCAGGATCGGCGCCTTGAAGGCGATCGGGCTACCTGACTCGCGGATCTCTGCCGGATAGCCGCTGATAAAGATGACCTTGAGGTCCGGGCGCAGCTTGAGGGCCGGCTCAGCGATCTCGACCCCGGAGATCCCCCCTGGCAGGCGAAAATCGGTAACGATCAGGTCCAGGTGCGGTTTGCTGGCGAGGATTTTGAACGCCTGCTCACCGTCTTCGGCCACCAACACGTGATAACCCTCACTGGCCAGGTAATCTCGCAGCACCATGCGAATCGACGGCTCGTCTTCGACTACCAGCACCACATCCTGCGCATCTTCACTCATACCCACGCCTTATTGTTCAGTCATTCACTAGTACGACCCCGGGCTCAGGCAGAGGTTGCCTGTTGCAGGTCGGTTTCCTCGCGCAACCTGGACAACGGCAGACGCATGGTAAAGGTCGCCCCCTGGCCCTCGGCACTGTTTACACCAAGGCTGCCACCATGGGCCAGTACGATCTGCTCGGCGATGTACAGGCCCAGGCCCAGTCCCGCGCTGCCCGGGGCCGAGGTCACCCGTTCGAACTGCTGGAAAATACGCTGCTGGTCCTGCGCGCTGATGCCGATACCCTGGTCGCGGACCTCGACACAGGCCATGTCGTGCAGGGCGAAGGTGCGCACCTGGATCGGCTTGCCCCTGCCGTATCGCAGGGCATTGGTCATCAGGTTGGCCACCACCTGCTCGATGCGAAACTCATCCCACACCCCCTCCAGCGCGGACTCGGCACAAAAGCCGATGGGCGAATCGGCAGCAGCGGCCTGGGCGGCGAAGTTCTCCACCAGGCCTGCCACCAGCTGGCTCAGGTCGAACTGGCCGGGGCGGATCGACAGCTTGCCCGTGCGAATCCTCGACACATCGAGCATGTCCTCGACCAGGCGGATCAGGCTGTTGATCTGGCGTTCGTCGCGTTCGACCATGGCGCGCAGCTTGTCCAGGGTAAAGGCATCGGCATTGTCCCGGTCCAGGTGCCGCTTGCGCAGCTGGGTTTCCAGGATCAGTCCGTTAAGCGGCGTGCGCACCTCATGGGAAACGATCGACATGAAGTCATCACGCATGCGCACCGCATGTTCCAGCTCCTGGCGCGCCACCTGCAACCGGGCCAGTAGCAGTTCCTGCTCCGCCCGGCTGCGCTCCAGTGCCTGCAACTGCTGGTCCAGCGCCTTGCGCTGGCGAAACAGGTCGACGAATACCGCCACCTTGCTTTTCACCGCATGGTTGTCCAGGGGCTTTTGCAGAAAGTCCACCGCGCCGCTTTCGTAGCCCTTGAAGGCGTAGTTCAGTTCACGCCCGGCGGCACTGACGAAGACGATGGGGATGCTCTTGGTCCTCTCCATGCCGCGCATCAGTTCGGCGAGCTCGAAACCATTCATCCCGGGCATCTGCACATCGACGATGGCCAGGGCAAAGTCGTGTTCAAGCAACAGTGACAGGGCCTGGTCGGCGGACCGGGCCTGGTGCACTTCCCGGTCGCTGCCCTTGACCAGCGCGGCCAGGGCCAGCAGGTTCTCCGGCAGGTCGTCGACGATCAGCAGTTTGGCTTGGAATTGACTTGGCATTCAGGAAGTTCCAGCGTGGCGAGCAATTGCCCGATACCGTTCAACGGCAGTATGTGGTCAGGATGGTGAAAGGCCAGCGCGGCCCTGGGCATGGTGGCGACCTGCGCTTCGCGCGGGTCCTGGACGATGGTCCGCCCCCCCAGCCCCTTGATCCGCGCCAGGCCCCTGGCACCGTCTTCATTGGCACCGGTCAGCAACACCCCGAGCAATGCCGGGCCATAGGCATCGGCAGCCGACTCGAAGAGAACGTCGATCGAGGGCCGGGAAAAATGCACCCGCTCCTCCTGGCTCAGGGAAAAGCTGCGATCCTGCTCCACCGACAGGTGATAACCGGGGCCGGCGAAATAGATCATGCCCGGGGCCACGGGCTGCTTGTCGCAGGCTTCGCACACCGGGCGCCGGAGCCTGCGGCTGAACACCTGGGCCAGGTGACTGTGGCGGTCGTCCGGCAGGTGCAGCACGCACACCAGGGGCACGGCGTAATCCACCGGCAAGGCGTGGAACAGGGTCAGCAAGGCGCTGACGCCGCCCGCCGAGGCACCGAGGGTGACCGCTTCGATGCCGTTCATGACTTGCGGTAGATCCGTTCGGGCTTGGCCAGGGTGTCGAAACGACTGGCATAGGCCGAAAAATCCAGGGTTTCCTTGCTGCCCAGGGTCAGAAAGCCACGGTGGCAAAGCGACTCATGAAACAGTCCGAAGGCGCGGTCCTGCAGGGTTTTGTTGAAGTAGATCAGCACGTTGCGGCAGGACACCAGTTGGGTTTCGGAGAACACGCTGTCGGTGGCCAGGCTGTGGTCGGCAAAGGTCACGTTGTCGCGCAGGCTGCCATCGATAATGGCATTGCCGTAGGCGGCGGTGTAGTACTCGGCGAAGTCGCGCAGGCCACCGGCCTTGCGGTAGTTCTCGGCGTAACCGTGCATGTTCTGCATCGAGTAGATGCCCTGCCTGGCTTTGTCCAGGGAGCTGGGGTTGATGTCGGTGGCGTAGATGATGGTGCGCTCCAGCAGCCCCTCCTCGCGCAGCAGGATCGCCATCGAATAGACCTCTTCGCCGGTGCTGCACCCGGCGATCCAGATCTTCAGCGAGGGCCAGGTGCGCAACAGCGGCACCACCTCGCGGCGAATGGCCAGGAAGTGCTCGGGATCGCGAAACATCTCGCTGACCGGAATGGTCAGCAACTGCAGCAATTGCATGAACATGCCCGGGTCATGCACGACCCGCGCCTGCAAGGCCGAGATGCTGCTGCAGCCGAACTGGCGCACGGCATGCTGGATACGGCGCTTGATCGAAGCACCGGAATAGTCGCGAAAGTCGTAGCTGTAGGTGAGGTAGATGGCCTCGATCAACAGCCGGATCTCGATGTCGGTGTTGCGTTCGATAGTCAAATTCGCTCCAGTTGCGGCAGCCAGACGCGGATCAGCGAGAACAGACGGTTCAGGTCTATGGGTTTGGCCAGATAATCATTGGCGCCGGCCTCCAGGCATCGCTGCTGGTCGTCCTTCATGGCCTTGGCGGTCACGGCGATGATCGGCAGCTTGCGCCAGCGCGGGTCCTGGCGGATCAGGCGGGTGGCTTCATAGCCGTCCATTTCCGGCATCATCACGTCCATCAACACCAGGTCGATGTCCTCAAAGGCTTGCAGCCGCGCGATGGCTTCGCGACCGTTGCGGGCGATCTCCACCACCGCGCCCTTGTGTTCCAGCGCGCTGGTCAAGGCAAAGATATTGCGCACATCGTCGTCGACCAGCAGCAACCTGCGCCCTTCGAAGACCTTGTCGCGACTGCGTGCGGTCTTGAGCATGCGCTGGCGTTCATGGGACAGCGTCGACTCGACCTTGTGCAGGAACAGGGTCACTTCATCGAGCAGGCGCTCCGGCGAGCGGGCGCCCTTGATGATGATCGAGCGCGAGTACTTGAGCAGCTCGGCTTCCTCATCGCGGGTCAGGTTGCGCCCGGTGTAGACGATCACCGGCGGGAAGGCGCGAATATCTTCGGCCGACATGCGCTTGAGCAGTTCGTTGCCGAGCATGTCCGGCAGTTTCAGGTCGATGATCATGCAGTCGTAGACATGCTCGCGCAGCAGGTCCAGGGCCTCCTGGGCCATGCCCACTGCGGTGATCTCGATGTCCTCGTCGCCGATCAGGCGGGCGATGCTGTCGCGCTGCAGCTCGTCGTCTTCGACCAGCAGGATGTGCTTGAGTTTCTGGGTCAGCTTGGCTTCCAGGCGGGCGAACACCGCCTTGAGCTCGTCGCGGCTGGTGGGCTTGACCGCGTAACCGACGGCGCCCAGGTGCATGGCGGCCTCCACCCGGTCCTCGACGGAGATGATGTGCACCGGGATATGCCGGGTGGCGGCCTGCGCCTTGAGCCGCTGCAGCACGGTCAGGCCGGAGTGGTCCGGCAGGCGCATGTCCAGCAGGATCGCATCGGGAATAAAGCCTGCGGCCAGTTCATAGCCCTCGTCGGCCGCCTGGGCGACCAGGCAGCTGTAGCCCAGCTCATGGGCCAGGTCGAACAGGATGCGGGCGAAACCGGGTTCGTCCTCGATCACCAGGATGCAGCGATTACCGAACGGCGCTCGCTCGCGGTCATCGGCAAAGGCTGGCGCCGGGCGCTCGCTGGCTTGCGTACTGGCCGGCGCCTGGTCCTCGGGCACACGGGCCGGCAGTGGCGGCTGATCGATGATCACCGCCGGCACCGGGTCGACGACCGGTTCATAGTGCTGCGGCAGTACCAGGCTGAACACACTGCCCTGGCCCAGGCTGCTCTGGACGTTGATCCGACCACCGAGCAACTGCGCCAGGTCGCGGGAGATCGACAGCCCCAGCCCTGTTCCGCCATAGCGGCGATTGCTGGTGCCATCGACCTGGTGAAAGGCCTCGAAGATGCCCTGTTGCTGCTCGGCGGCAATGCCGATGCCGCTGTCGCGCACCGAAAAGACCATGCCGGTGTCCGCCTGCCAGCCAACAGTCAGGCTGACCTGGCCCTGCTCGGTGAACTTCACGGCGTTGGACAACAGGTTCTTGAGGATCTGCTCCAGGCGCTGGCGATCGGTGTAGAGGGTGGCCGGCACCTGCGGCTCGACGACCACGGCAAAGCCCAGGTGCTTGTCGCTCGCCAGCGGCTCGAACAGGCCACGCAGCCCTTCGACCAGGCGCGCGACCTGGGTGGTCTCGGGGCGCACTTCAAGCTTGCCGGCCTCGACCTTGGCAATGTCGAGGATGTCATTGATCAGGTGCAGCAGGTCATTGCCCGCCGCATGGATCGACTCGGCGAACCTGACCTGCTCCTCGGTCAGGTTCTGCTCGGCGTTCTCGGCCAGCAGCCTGGCCAGGATCAGCGAGCTGTTGAGGGGAGTACGCAGCTCGTGGGACATGTTGGCGAGGAACTCCGACTTGTAGGTACTGGAACGCTGCAACGCCTCGGCGCGCGCCTGCAATTCGACCTGGGCCTGGTTCAGCTCGCTGTTGCGCAGGTCGAGTTCGTCGCGCTGCGCGGCCAGTTGTTCGTTGGTCTGTTCAAGTTCGGCCTGCTGGATCTCCAGGTGCGCCTGGGATTCCTTGAGCACCTGGGACTGCTCTTCCAGCTCTTCGTTGGCGGTCTTCAGTTCTTCCTGTTGCACCTGCAACTCTTCGTTGAGCTGCTGGGTCTCGACCAGCACTTCCTGCAGGCGTTGGCGATAGCGGGCGCTCTCGATGGAGGTGCCGAGGTTGTCGGCCACCCGCTCCAGGAGCTCGATGTCGCGTTCCTCCAGGCGGCGCAGGAAACCCAGTTCGACCACGCCGTTGATCTGCCCGTCGTTACTGGCCGGCACCACCAGCACACTGCGCGGCAGGCCCTCACCGAGCCCGGAGCTGACCTTGAAGTAGTCGTGGGGCACATCGTCCAGACGCAGCAGTCGTCCCTGGCTTACCGCCTGGGCGAGCAGGCCCTCCTGCTCGCCGATCACCTGCTCGCGCGCCTGCTGCTCGCCAGACAATCCATAGCTGGCGACCCGACGCAGGCTCCCGTGCTCGTCACGTACATAGAACGCGGCGACCACGCTGCCCAGGTAGTCGGCAAAAAAACGCAGGGTATTGTTGCCCAGCATCGGCAGGGTCAACTGCCCGAGTACCTGTTCGGCCAGGCGAGTCTGCCCGCTGCGCAGCCAGGCCTGCTGCTCCAGGCGCTGGTTGGCACGTTGCTGGGACTCCAGGCTGTCGGCGTAGCTGGACGACAAGGCCAGCAGGTCACGCCGACCGAGCAGCGCCAGCAAGGCGCTGAGCAAAATGATGAACACCAGGTACACCGAGATCGCCACCAACGTCAGGGTACCGACCTGCTCGTTGCGCGCCACCCGAAACTGCTGCTCCATGCCGATGAAGGCATCGAACTCGCGGCGGATCTCGTCGGTGATGCGCTTGCCCTGGCCATTGCGGATCGGCTCACTGTACTCGCCGTTCTGGCGCCGCAGGGTAATCACCCCGCTGGCAAAGTCGTTCCATTCGCGCTGCAGGCTCATCAGCCGCCGCAGCCGGTCGACCTGCTGGGGATTGTCGGCGACCAGCGCCTGCAAGCTGTTGAGACCGGACAGTACCTTGGGCTTGGCCACCTCGTAGGGTTCGAGAAAGCGCTCATCGCCCGTGATCAGGAAGCCGCGCATGCCGGTTTCCATGTCGATCGACAGTTTCACCGCCTCGTTGGCATTGTTGATCACCCGGTCGGTGTGTTCCACCCACTTGATGGCCGACAACAGGTAGCTGATCACCGCCACGAACACCACGGCGCTGAGCAGGCCCACCCCCAGCGGCAAGGCGATGTTGCGGCTCAGCAGCTTGCGAAAACTGTGCTGATCGATCGAGGCGGGTTGAATCATTGCAGTCCGTCCTGGCAAGTGAATCAAACACAAGAGTGCCATCTTGTCATGAGTCTAAACACCTTTGCGCAATCCGGCGGGGCATTTAGCCAGCATTTGAGACCCGCATCGGCCAATCGTTCCCTGCGCGCGCCCGGCGGGCTATCCTGTCCTGCGTACCGAACTGCAACAGACACCTGCACAGGACCCCAGCCATGCCATCAACTACCCCGCCCTTGCTGGTTGTCGAGGATGACGACATCGTGCGCATGCTGATCGTCGACGTGCTCGAGGAGCTGGGCTACACGGTGGTCGAGGCCGAGAATGCCGCTGCGGCGCTGAAGGTCATTGCCGACCCGGGACAGGCGCTGGCCTTGCTCATGACCGATTACGGCCTGCCTGACATGACCGGCAAGCAATTGGCCGAGAAGGCCCTGCAAATTCGCCCCTCGCTGCCGGTCCTGTTCGCCAGCGGCTATGCCGACAACATCCCCGTACCCCAGGGCATGCACCTGATCGGCAAGCCGTTCAGCATCGATCAGTTGCGCGACAAGGTGCAGAGCATACTGTAGGAGCGGGCGTGTCCCGCGATTGATCTCAGCGCCGCATCGCGGGGCAAGCCCGCTCCCACAGCTGTAGTCGATCGCAGCCTGGCGGCAGCGGCTACGGGGCAATCCCTGTAGAATGGGCGTTTTTGCCAAGGCCCCTCCCCCATGCTCAAGCCCGCCCTCAACGTCCTGGTCATCGGCTATGTCTGGCCCGAGCCGCGCTCGTCGGCAGCCGGCGGGCACATGATGCAGATCCTCGAAAGCTTCGTGCAGCGCGGCTGGCGGGTGACCTTCGGCAGCCCGGCCGCCGTGGGTGAGCACAAGGCGGACCTGGCAAGCCTGGGCATCGCCGAGCAGGCCATCGCCCTCAACGACGAAAGTTTCGACCGCTTCGTCAGCGAACTGGCACCGGATGTGGTGCTGTTCGACCGTTTCATGATGGAAGAGCAGTTCGGCTGGCGGGTGGAAAAGCACTGCCCCGACGCCCTGCGCGTGCTGGAAACCTCCGACCTGCAAAGCCTGCGCGATGCCCGGCACCAGCTACTGCGCAAGCGCCTGATCGAAGGCCTGGACCCCAACGACTTCCGCGACCTGTTCAGCACCTCCGGCCCCGCACTCTATCGGCAGATGGCCGCGGCCGACCTGACCTTGCGCGAACTGGCCGCCATCTACCGCAGCGACCTGTCGCTGATGATCTCCGATGTCGAGATCGATCTGCTGCAGAACGGCTTCGGCGTGCCGGAGCACCTGCTGCACTGGTGCCCGCTGATGGTCGATGTGCCCAGCCAGCCATTCAAGCCGTTTGCCGAACGGGCGAACTTCCTCAGCATCGGCAACTTCCGCCACGCGCCCAACTGGGATGCCGTGCTGTGGATGAAGAACACCCTGTGGCCGATGATCCGCCGCCGCCTGCCCCAGGCCCAGTTGCACATCTACGGCGCCTACACCCCGCCCAAGGCCACCGCCCTGCACAAGCCGGCCGAGGGTTTTCACATCATGAACTGGGCAGAGGATGCCCTGCAGGTGATGAGCGACGCGCGCATTTGCCTGGCGCCGCTGCGCTTTGGTGCCGGGATCAAGGGCAAGCTGACCGATGCCATGCTCTGCGGCACCCCCAGCGTGACCACGCCGATCGGCGCCGAAGCCATGCATGGCGCCCTGCCCTGGCCCGGTGCCGTGGCCAGCACCGGCGAAGCCCTGGCCGAAGCCGCCGCCCTGCTGTACAGCGATGAGGCACGCTGGCGGCAGGCGCAGCAGCAAGGTCTGCAACTGCTCGGTGCCCGTTACGACCGACGCCAGCACAGCACCGCCCTGGTCGAGCGCATCGAATATGCCTTGAGCGACCTGGACCAGCACCGCCTGTTCAACTTCACCGGTGCCATGCTGCGTCACCACCAGCACAAGAGCACCCAGTACATGGCGCAGTGGATCGAAGCCAAGAACCGCCTGGCTACAGCGGTCGACGCAGCAGATAAGTGTCCATGATCCAGCCCTTGCGCCGCCGTGCCTGTTCGCGCTGCTCAAGGATACGCGCCTTGACCTGCAGCAACGGGCCGCTGATGAGGATTTCGTCTGCCGTGCCCAGGTAGGCACCCCAGTAGATGTACAGCTGCGGGTCTTCCAGCCGGGCGAAGGCGCACTGCCCGTCGAGCATCACCACCAGGTTGTCGATGCGTGCCTGCTCGGCCAGTCGCCGCCCCGGCAACAGGGTCAACGGCTCGCCGATGCGGTTCAGGGCGATGCGATGGCGGGCAGCCAGGGCCTGCACGCTGCTGATACCGGGGATGACCTCAAGGTCGAACGCAAGGCCCCGGCCCCGGACCTGATCGAGAATCCGCAGGGTGCTGTCGTACAGGGTCGGCTCGCCCCAGAGCAGGAAGGCGCCGCACTCGCCGTCGGCCAGTTCCCGTTCGATCAGTTCGGCGTACAGCACGGCGCGCTGCCGGTGCCAGTCCTGCACGGCACCGGTATAGTCAGCGGCTCCCGCCTCGCGCCGGGGATCCTCGACACTCACCAGCCGGTAACCCGGCTGGCTGACATGGCGCTCGAGGATCTCCTTGCGCACCTGCAACAGCGCGTTCTTGTCCGCACCCTTGTCGAGGACGAAGAACACCCGGGCACGGTTCAGTGCATCGATGGCTTCGAGGGTGATCTGGCGCGGATTGCCCGGCCCGATCCCGATCAACAGCAGCTGTTTCATTGCAGTTCATTTCCTGCCCAGGCCCGTCGCCATTGTCGACCGGCCGGGCCTGGCAGGCAATGCGCGGCTTACCAGATCGAGAAGTTGTAGCTGACGATGACCCGGGTTTCGTCCATGTCGCGGGCGTACTTCTCATAGTTGCTGCGGAAAGTGGAGTTGCGCAGGCGCACGCTGACATCCTTGAACGTACCGCTCTGCACCTGGTACTTGAACTCGGTGTCGCGTTCCCACTCCTTGCCCTCGTCGAGGCTGCCCGGCACCTTGATGTGATCGCCGTTGATGTAGCGGGTGAAGAAGCTCAGGCCGGGCACGCCCAGGGCCTTGAAATCGTAGTCATAGCGCAGTTGCCAGGAGCGTTCCTGGGCGGCGGCGAAGTCGTTGACCTGGGCGTAGTTGACCAGGTACGGGTTGCTGCCATCCAGGTACGGCATGGAGTTCTCGCCATACATGCGCTGCCAGCCGGCGCTGACCTTGTGGCCACCGAGGCTGTAGCCGAGCATGCCGCTGAAGGCGCGGTGATCGATCTCGCCGGCCCGGGCGTTGCCGATATCGTCACTCTTGATCAGGCGCAGGTCCGCCGACAGGCTGCCGACATCCAGTGGCTGGCTGGCCACCACGCCCAGGAAGTGCTGGCGATAGATGTTTTCCAGCTTGGCCACCTGGTACTGGGCACTGAGTCGATCGTTGAACTTGTAGTCGATCCCGGCCATGTCGAAATGATCGGCGGTGATATCGCAGGCATAGCGCTTGTTCTTGCAATGCACGCGAATATCCTGGCGATCGGTGGAATCACGTGCGGTGTACTTGTCCAGCCGGGCAATGCTGAACTTCAGGTCCTTGATCTCCTCGGAGGTCAGCATGGCGCCCTGGAACATGGTCGGCAACAGACGGCCATCGTTGTATTTGAGCAGTGGCACATCCGGCAACATCGAGCCGTACTTGAGTACGGTCCGGGAATAACGCATTTTCCCGGTCACGCCCAACTTGGCGTATTGGTCCACCGACTCGCGCGGATCGTGACCGCTGGACGGCAACAAGCCGCTGTTGCTGTCCGCCGGGCTGGAATCAAGTTTGACCCCGAGCATGCCCAGGGCATCCACGCCAAAGCCTACGGGGCCCTGGGTGTATCCGGACTGTACATTGAGAATGAAACCCTGCGCCCATTCTTCGCGCTTTGACGCCCCCTGGCTGGAACTGGAGTGGCCATCGCGAAAGTCGCGGTTGAAATAGACATTGCGTGCTTCGAGTTTGGCACTGCTGTCTTCAAGAAAACCGCCGGCCTGAGTCGAAGCGGCAGCCAACATCGCGAGCAGGCCGGCACTGCCGCGCCCGGTGGCGAGAGGGAATGGGGCAAACATGAGAAGCACAATCCGAAAGAATGACAAAAACAACCGGCAACCATCCGAATGCCGGTAATGCGCTCAGCACCAGTGAACACCAATGCTGACCGACCATTCTCTCGCAACCGCTCTAGCACGGGCCATTGGACCATGGTCTAAGGTGAACTGCGAGCAGCTGCCTAGTTATTTCGTGGTAACGCTCAAATAAATAAGAAAGTTCCGTTACCGGGCAATTAAAAGTTACCTGTTTACCCCGTGCCGCTAGACTACTACACTCTTTATTAGTGCAATGTTGTGCCCAACCCGGTGGCGGCTGCGTTAGTCAGGTTGTTTCGCGTTGTTACGCAGGCCGGGCCACTTCCGACATAAAGGAGTGAAGACAGTGTCCAGACTTGCAGAATTTCGTGCTGCCGAAAAAGCGCTTCAAGAACAGATGGCGCAACTGGAGGCACTGAAGAAGGACGCCGGCCTCAAGCGCGAAATCGAGTTCGAGCGCAAACTTACCGAACTGATGAAAGCCTATGACAAGGGCCTGCGTGACATTATTGCCATTCTCGACCCCAAGGCCATGACCAAGGGTGTGGCAGCAGCGCCCAAGACCCGCCGTGCGCGGGTGGTCAAAGTGTATGAAAACCCCCATACCGGCGAGCTGATCGAAACCAAGGGTGGCAACCACCGCGGCCTCAAGGCCTGGAAAGAACAGTACGGGGCCAAGACAGTCGACAGCTGGTTGCGCAAGTGAGGGGTGGCTTCACACTTTTTTCACATCACCTGACTCAGGATGAAGACCGCTAACGGACTAGCGCCCCATGTGCCCGCCACGGCGGGCTTTATTCCTGCGCCTCGCCCTTTGGGCGGGGCGCAATGCATTTGCGCAATCGCTTCAGTTCCGTATCATGGTCCCCTGACTTTTTGCTGGCCTTGCAGTAGCCAGCCCTTCTAGCGGAGTACCCATGAGCCTGAACCCTCTCGACACCCTCCCCGGTGTCACCGCGCAACCGGATGCCGCGACCCGAAACTTCGTCTTCAACCACACCATGCTGCGGGTCAAGGACGTTGCCAAGTCCCTGGACTTCTACACCCGCGTACTGGGTTTTACCCTGGTGGAAAAACGCGACTTCCCCGAAGCCGAGTTCAGCCTGTACTTCCTCGCCCTGGTCGACAAGGCGCAGGTTCCGGCCGATGCCGCCCAGCGCACCGAGTGGATGAAATCCATCCCCGGCATCCTTGAGCTGACCCACAACCACGGCACGGAAAACCAGGCCGACTTCGCCTACCACAACGGCAACACCGACCCACGCGGCTTCGGCCACATCTGCATCTCGGTGCCGGATATCCGCGCGGCCTGCGAGCGCTTCGAACAACTGGGCGTAACCTTCCAGAAGCGCCTGAGCGACGGCCGCATGAAACACCTGGCGTTCATCAAGGACCCGGACGACTACTGGGTCGAGATCATCCAGCCCACCGAGTTCTAAGCAGTGAATCGCGGGGCAAGCCCGCCCCTACCCTGTAGGAGCGGGCTTGCCCCGCGATCGATCACTCACCGAATTGCCAGGCCGAATGAGCCACCTGCTCCCTGCCACGGGTCGCCAGGCAGTAATACAGCGGGCACGTCACCAGCAACCCCACCAGCCACGACAGGTCTGCCCCTTCCACCAGGTTGGCGTACGGGCCGACGTACAACGATGTGTTGGCAAACGGCAACTGCACCAGGATGCCGCAGGCGTAAGCGATGATCGCATGGGCGTTGAAACGTCCGTAGATGCCGCCATCTGCGCGAAAAATCGAGGCAATGTCGTAGCGACCGCGCTTGATCAGGTAAAAGTCGATCAGGTTGATCGACGCCCAGGGCACCAGCACCAGCAGCAAGGCCAGGATCAGGCCGATGAAGTGCGAGATGAAGTCCGCCGAGGCGCTCAGGGCCACCAGGCAGCAACCCAGCAGAATCACACTGGCCAGCACCACCCGCACCTTGATGCTCGGCGTCCAGGTACTGGCGAAGGTCTGGATCGAGGTCACGATCGAAAGCACCGCGCCGTACAGGTTCAAGGCGTTGTGGCTGATGATGTTGAGCAGGAACAGCACCATCAGGATCGGCCCCAGCCAGCCGGTGGCTTGCTCCACCGCGGCCATGGCTTCAGTACCTTCAGGCACCGCCAGCACCGCGACCGCGCCAAAGCTGAAGGACAGGATGGTCCCCAGGGTGGCGCCGAAGTAGGTTGCCCAGAATGGCCGGGCAATGCCGACTTCCCGCGGCAGGTAGCGTGAATAGTCCGAGACGTAGGGCGAGAAGCTGATCTGCCAGATCACGCCCAGCGACAGGGTCGCGACCCAGCCCGACAGGTTGAAGCCGCCGCGGCTCAAGAAGTCGGCCGGCAACTCCTGGGCGAACATCATCACAAAGCCTGCCAGCAAGGCCGCGCCCATCACCCAGGTACCGATGCGGTTGAGGGTGTGGATGAAGCGGTAGCCGATCACCCCAATCGCCGTGGCGCTCAGCGCACCGAGGATGATCGCCGCCGGCATCGGCACACTTGGCGCAATGCCATGAATCGACTTGCCGGCCAGGACGATGTTGGAAATAAAGAAGCCGACATAGATAACCGCCGCGAAGAACACGATCAGCAACGCACCAAAGCGCCCGAACTGGCCGCGACTCTGGACCATCTGCGGAATGCCCATCTGCGGCCCCTGGGCCGAGGCCAGGGCGATGACGATACCGCCCAGCAGGTGGCCCAGGACAATGGCCAGCATCCCCCAGGCCAGGTTCAGGTGAAACACCTGCACCACCATGGCGCCGGTCACGATCGGCAGCGGTGCGATGTTGGTGCTGAACCACAAGGTGAACAGATCGCGCGCCCGGCCATGGCGTTCGGCGGGCGGGACGTAATCGACCGTATGGTTCTCGATCAACTGGTGTTGCGAAGACGGCTGGGACATGGGCAATAAGCTCGAAAGGTTCTGTTTTTATCTTTGTAGGAAACCGCCGCGGAGTGCTCGTAGTGGCCTCTCAGCTGCGCACCATATTATGGTATTCCAACATTTCCACAAGACTGAACCGCTTGTTTTGCCTGCATCTGATCTGTTTTTTACCTACACGACACAACTAGATTTCGCCTTGAAGCCCAGTAATCACAGGGCTTTCTCCCGCTCATCGGGTTGCTCGGCCAGGACAAAATAGCACTTGCAATCTAGGTATTACGGTATACCATCAGACACACAAGCCAAGAACAGCGGCCCGACGCCGCGAGGAACAACCATGATCGACGCAACCGTCTACAAGAACGTCCTGGGCTCCTTCCCTTCCGGCGTCACCGTGATCACCACCCTGGACGATGACGGCCAGGTGGTCGGCCTCACCGCCAGCGCCTTCAGTTCGCTGTCCATGGATCCGCCGCTGGTGCTGTTCTGCCCCAACTACAGCTCCGACTCCTACCCGGTGCTGATCCGCAACAAGCGCTTCGCCATCCACCTGCTGTCCGGCGCCCAACAGGCCGAAGCCTACGCCTTCGCCCGCAAGGGCAAGGACAAGGCCCAGGGCATCGCCTGGACCCTGAGCGCGCTGGGCAACCCCGTGCTGGCCGGTGCCACGGCAATCATCGAGTGCGAACTGTGGCGCGAGTATGAAGGTGGCGACCACGCCATCATGGTCGGCGCCGTGCAGAACCTGATCGTCCCCGAGCAGGCGCCCAGCCCGCTGGTGTACTGCCGGGGCAAGATGGCCGAACTGCCGGCCTTCGCCTGAGGCCCACTATCCTTACGACAGGCGCAGGTCGCCGGTCGAGCGTCACACCGCCTGATCCGACAGGCGACCCACAACAAGATCCGAGGAAAGCGTCATGAAATTTTCGTTGTTCGTACACATGGAACGTTGGGATGAACAGGTCAGCCACCACCAGCTGTTCGAAGACCTCACCGAACTGACCCTGATGGCCGAAAACGGCGGTTTCAGCACCGTATGGATCGGCGAGCACCACGCCATGGAATACACCATTTCGCCCAGCCCCATGCCATTGCTGGCGTACCTGGCGGCACGCACCCACACCATCCACCTGGGCGCCGGCACCATCATCGCGCCGTTCTGGCACCCGCTGCGGGTGGCCGGCGAATGCGCCCTGCTCGACGTGATCAGCAACGGCCGCATGGAAGTGGGCCTGGCCCGTGGCGCCTACCAGTTCGAGTTCGACCGCATGGCCGGTGGCATGCCCGCCTCCGAGGGTGGCCAGGCCCTGCGCGAGATGGTGCCGGTGGTCCGCGCCCTGTGGCAGGGCGACTACGCCCATGACGGCGAAATCTGGAAGTTCCCCACCTCCACCTGCGTACCCAAGCCGATACAGAAGCCCATGCCACCGATGTGGATCGCTGCCCGCGACCCCGACTCGCACAACTTTGCGGTCAAGCACGGCTGCAATGTCATGGTCACCCCGCTGATGAAGGGTGATGAAGAAGTGCTGGACCTGAAGAACAAGTTCGAAGCCGCCCTGGCCAACAACCCCGACGTGCCGCGCCCGCAGCTGATGGTGCTGCGCCACACCCACGTGCACAGCCCTGAAGACAGCGACGGCTGGAAAGTCGGCGCCCAGGCCATCTCGCGCTTCTACCGCACCTTCGACGCCTGGTTCGGCAACAAGCAGGTGCCGGTCAACGGTTTCCTCGCGCCAAGCCCGGAAGAGAAATTCAAGGAGCGCCCCGAGTTCGAACTGGAGAACATCCGCAAGAACACCATGATCGGCACGCCTGAAGAGATCATTGCGCGTATTCGCTACTACCAGGAACTGGGCGTGGACGAGTTCAGCTTCTGGTGCGACAACAGCCTGCCCCATGCCGAGAAGAAAAAGTCGCTGGAGTTATTCATCAAGCAGGTGGTACCCGCCTTCAGCTGACCCTCGACGTTCGTCGGCCCGGGGCGTCCCGGGCCGGTGCTGTGGTATACCCGAGGGAGCAGCCCAGCCTGCACCCTGAGCGAGGATACCTTCGATACCACAGCAGCGAGGTCAGGACGATGAGAACCCTGCAATGCGTGCATCGCGAGCACACCATCACCGCCAGCGTCGAAACCCATGACGGCATCCCTACCCCCTTTGCCGCCGGATGCCTGATCACCGACCCCGAAGGCCATACCAGCAGGCGCCTGTCGCTGCCGTTGAACATGGCGTTCCTGGCCGACCTTGAAAACGCCCAGCATGCCTCACTGGCCCATGGCAAATGGCTGGTCGACCAGCAACTCGACAGGCACCAGCAGCTGTTCTGAAAGAACGCCAGCGCCCCCGCGTCTCGGGCCCGACCTAGCCGGGCCCGACCTTTACCTCCGACGCCTTGACGGGCGGCGGCTCGATCTGCCAATCGCCGTGCAGGTACCAATCGTCACCCAGCATTTCAGCAGGATGCATGGTCCGGTCAGCGCCGTTGCCGCATGCCAGGGCATTGCTCGCACAGTAGCGATCGCACCCCCAGCAGATGCGTTCAGGGTGACTGGGGTTGATGGGAAAGGGCTTGGCCATGATGACCTCCCGCTTATCGATAAGGGCCTGTTCACCCTAACCCTGCTTCGGTGGGTGAGCGTTGACGCATATCAACACCCTGCCGGCCTCTAACCCGGATGCCCGTCGACCCGGGCACGCAGCAGCATTGGCCCGTAGCGCCAGATGAACAAGGCAAAGGCCAGGGCCCAGCACCCCCCCGCCAGCCACAAGCCGGCCTGGGCCGCCCACGGCACCAGCACGACCCGGGCAAGCGCCGCCAGATTGAGCAGGATAAAGGCCAGGGTCATCCCCGCCGGCGGCTCCAGGGCGCGTCCGGTATGGCCCAGGCTGACCCGGGCGACCATGGCCAGGATCAAGCCCGCCATGGCCCCGACACTCAGACAATGCAGCGCCAGGCTGGGGTTGAGCGCCACGCCGAAGTGCCACAGGGCCATGCCCAGGCAGGCCAGCAGCATCCAGCCATAGGCCAGGTGCAACGACCACAGCAACGGCACCCGCCACAGGCCGCGATCATGCCAGCGCCACAAGCGCAGGCCGTGGCCTGCCGCCAACAGGGCAAACAGCACGCCGCACAAGGGATTGACCGAAAAGCCAAGGCCGGCGGCATACAGCAGCGCGACCAGCAGCGAACCTGCCAGCAAGGCACGATCCAGCCACGGCCAGGGCGCCACCGATTCGCTGCGCCCCAGGCCGCGCTGGGTGAAGAACGGAATCACCCGCCCACCGATCAGCGTCATCATCGCCGCCACCAGCCACAGGCCGCTGAATACAGCCTGGCGCTGCCAGCCGTCGTGCCCCTGCACCAGCCCGTACATCGCCAGCGCATCCGCGGCAATCAGCAACGATAGCACCAGCACCACCGGGTAATTGCGTTTCTGCCGCACCCGCCACAGCATGGCGGCCATCAACCAGGCCACGGCCACGGGAAAACCCAGCTCCAGTGGCACCAGCAGCGGCCAGGGCAGATTGGCCAGCCAGGCGACCCTTGCAGCCAGCCAGAGCAGTGCCAGGGCGGCCAGTGGCGCGCCGCTCAGGCCCGGCTGGCTGGTCCAGGTCTGTACCGCCGTCAGGAGGAAACCGGCAATGATCGCCAGGCCGAAGCCGAACAGCAGTTCATGGCGATGCCAGGCCAGCCAGCCGCCGGCCGGCTGCCAGTCGCCCAGCGAGCCCTGCAGGGCCGCCAGCCACAACGGCACCGCCAGCAGCGCCAGCGCGCAACCGCCCAGAAAGAAAGGACGAAACGCCAGGCGCAGCAACGGCATGATGGCCAGCGCTTTACGGCGGTCGAGCACTTGCATGACCTCACTCCTCTACCTGCGCTGCGCGCTCACCAACTGAGATAGAACATCGCCTTGGCCAACAGCAGGATCACCACCATGTGCATGAACACACTGATGTGGATGTACTTCACTCGTGCGGCCGTCATACGCCCGCGCCTGAACCACAGCATGGCCGCAAGAAAGTGCCCCAGCACGCTGAACGCGACAATGATCTTCAGCAACAGCAAGGTACCGAACGATGACTGCAGTGGCGCCGCCAGCACCGGCAGGTAGCGCACCCAGACCATCCCCAATCCGGCACCGAACAACACCAGCAGCACCCAGGGCATCAACTGGCGGGCGCGTTGGCCGATGGCCTGTTCGAGCAACAGCATGAGCCGGGGCGGCAGTTGCCGGGCGATGCTGCGCAGGAACAGCACTTCGAAGAACACCGTGCCGATGAAGATCACCGCGGCGAACAGGTGCAGGGTCAAGAACAGAGGATAGAGCATGGGACCCTCGAAGCACCTGAGGTGGAGGTTGCTTGCAGCTTAGCGAGTGCGCCGGCCAGCCTGCTTGACGCCAATCAACAAAGCCGGACAACGCCGGTGCTTTTCCACGCAAACGAAAAAAGGACCCGTAGGTCCTTTTTTCGTGGCTGGCGGCCCACTGCCCTGCCGCCAGCCGGTTACGCACGTTTACGCGACTTAAACCGCAGCGCTACGTTGGCGCAGCTCCAGATTCAGAATCCGGTCGTTCTCGCTGTAATCCACCGGGCAGTCGATCACATGCACACCCGGGGTCTTGATGCAGTGCTCCAGCAGCGGCAGGAAGCCCTCGGCGCTTTCCACCCGATGGCCCTTGGCACCATAGGCTTCGGCATATTTGACGAAGTCCGGGTTGCCGTAGTCCAGGCCGAAATCGGTGAAGCCCATGTTCGCCTGCTTCCAGCGGATCATGCCGTAGCCGTCGTCACGCAGGATCACCACGGTCAGGTGCATGCCCAGACGCACGGCCGTTTCCAGCTCCTGGCTGTTCATCATGAAGCCGCCATCGCCACACACCGAGACCACCGGACGATCCGGGTACACCAGGTGCGACGCCATGGCCGACGGCAAGCCGGCGCCCATGGTCGCCAGGGCGTTGTCCAGCAGCACGGTGTTGGGCTTGTGCGCCTTGTAGTTACGGGCGAACCAGATCTTGTAGATGCCGTTGTCCAGGGCCACGATGCCTTCGGACGGCAGCGCGCGGCGGATGTCGGCGACCAGGCGTTGCGGGTACACCGGGAAACGGTCGTCGTCGGCGCCTTCGGCGATCTGCGCTTCGTTGGCTTCGCGGATGGCCAGCAGGCGGGTGAAGTCCCAGTGGCTGGTATCGGTCAGCGCCTCGCTGATCTGCCACACGGCGTTGGCGATGTCGCCGATCACTTCCACCTGCGGGAAGTACACCGCATCCACCTCCGCCGAGCGGAAGCTCACGTGGATCACTTCGGTACCGCCGCGCACCATGAAGAACGGCGGTTTCTCGATCACATCATGGCCGATGTTGACGATCAGGTCGGCGGCTTCAACCGCACGATGCACGAAATCACCGGAGGACAGCGCAGCGTTGCCCAGGAAACGCGGGTGGCGCTCGTCGACCACACCCTTACCCATCTGGGTGGTGATGAACGGGATGCCGGTCTTGTCGATCAGTTGCTTGAGGACCTTGGCGGTCATCTTGCGGTTGGCGCCAGCGCCGATCACCAGGATCGGATTGCGGGCGTTCTTCAATTTCTCGACAGCGGCTTCGATGGCCACGTGCTCGGCCAGCGGACGGCGGTGCAGGCTACGCGGAATCGGCAGCATGTCAGTCTGTTCGGCGGCGATGTCTTCCGGCAGCTCCAGGTGCACGGCACCGGGTTTTTCTTCTTCGGCCAGGCGGAAGGCTTCGCGCATGCGCGCCGGGATGTTGTCGGCCGAGGCGAACTGGTGGGTGTACTTGGTGATGGGGGCCATCATGCCGCACACGTCGATGATCTGGAAGCGGCCCTGCTTGGACTTCTTGATCGGCTTCTGCCCGGTAATCATCATCATCGGCATGCCGCCCAGGTAGGCATAGGCGCTGGCGGTCACCAGGTTGGTGGCGCCAGGGCCGAGGGTCGACAGGCTGACGCCGGTCTTGCCGGTCAGGCGGCCGTAGGTGGCGGCCATGAAGCCCGCGGACTGCTCGTGGCGGGTCAGCACCAGCTTGATCTGCGACTTGCGCAGGGACTCGAGCAGGTCGAGGTTTTCCTCACCAGGAATGCCGAATACATACTCGACACCTTCGTTTTCCAGGCATTGCACAACGACATCAGCGGCCTTGGCCATCTTGCTTGTCACCTTCTTGGGGTTTGTCTTGAGTTCAGGGGCTTTGGCAACCCAAATCGCGGGACAAGCCCGCCAGCGTTAACGTAACGCACTGGGATCGATACGAACAGCACCGATCCGTCCTCACCCCAGCCGCGGCAATGCAGCAACGGCCTCATGAAGTGCGTCGAACACCACCCTGACTCGCGCGGGCACGGGGCCGCGCTGCGGACGGTAGACATACAGGCCCCAGGGCGTCGACTCTTCGTGTGACAAGACCTGCACAAGCTTGCCGCTGGCCAGATGGGGGGCAACCATGTAATCCGCCAACTGGGCAAAGCCGACCCCGGCCAGTACCGCCCCCATTTCCATGTCGGCATCGTCGGCGACAAACGCCTGTGACGCCGGCGTCCACTGTCGCCCCGCCTTGAAATACCAGGGCCATGGCCGACCGGTGTTGATGTCCAGGGACGCAGTGACCGGCAGGCCCGCCAAGTCCTCCACGCGCTCCGGTGCACCCACGCGCGCGATCAGGCCCGGGGCCGCGACAACGGGAAGCCGCATGCGACTCGCCTGGCGCGCCACGAAGCGGCTGTCATGCAGAAACCCCACCCTGATGCCCACATCGATCTGCTCATCGACCACGGCGCTCAGTCGATCAGACAGCCGCACGTCCAGGGTGATGCCCAGGTGCTGCGCAGCAACGCGCTCCAGCGCCGGCAACACCGCACGGTTGCCGAGGCTGTGCGGCGCGCTGACCCTTACCGTACCGCCCACGCACACCTCCTGCCCCACGCCAGGCGGGCGCCACACCTCATCGAACTGGTCGAGCGCCGGTCGCAGCCGCGCCAACAGCCCCTCACCGAAGGCGGTGATCCGTACCTGACGCGTGTTGCGGTGAAACAGCAGTTCGCCAAAGTGCCGCTCCAGGCGTTGTATGGCCCGCGTGACGCCCTGGGGAGAAGTCCCCAGGCGCACGGCCGCCTCACGGAAGCTGTCGTGTTCGGCAGCGGTGCGAAAGATACGCAGGAGTTCCAGTTCGTTGTTCATGAAGACCTGTCACGGGTACGGATAGACCATGATAATTCCATATTGAGGAATAATAAAATCCATACAATTCCATATACAGGATTCACTCCTCCCCCCCAAACTGGCCCCACGCCAGATGTCCGGTAGCCAAACCGCCGGACGTCTCCCGCATGAAAATACATCTACGATTGCATTCAGATCGTCGTTGCCAAGGCAATCTGATGAGGAACCCATCATGAAATCACGTGCAGCTGTTGCCTTCGCGCCAGGCAAACCACTTGAAATCGTGGAGATCGACGTAGCCCCACCGCGCAAGGGCGAGGTGCTGGTGCGGATCTCCCATACCGGCGTCTGCCATACCGACGCCTTCACCCTCTCGGGCGACGACCCGGAGGGCGTGTTCCCTGCCGTGCTCGGCCATGAAGGCGCCGGCGTGGTGGTGGAAGTGGGCGAAGGTGTCACCAGCCTCAAGCCAGGTGACCATGTCATCCCGCTCTACACCGCCGAGTGCGGCGAATGCCTGTTCTGCAAGTCCGGCAAGACCAACCTGTGCGTGGCGGTGCGCGCCACCCAGGGCAAGGGCCTGATGCCGGACGGGACCACACGCTTCTCCTATAAAGGGCAACCGATCTTCCACTACATGGGCTGCTCGACCTTCAGCGAGTACACCGTGGTGGCCGAGGTCTCGCTGGCCAAGATCAACCCCAACGCCAACCATGAGCATGTCTGCCTGCTGGGCTGCGGCGTCACCACCGGCATCGGCGCCGTGCACAATACGGCCAAGGTGCAGCCGGGGGACTCGGTCGCCGTATTCGGGCTCGGCGGCATCGGCCTTGCGGTGATCCAGGGGGCGCGCCAGGCCAAGGCCGGTCGCATCATCGCCATCGACACCAACCCGGCCAAGTTCGAGCTGGCCCGCGCGTTCGGCGCCACCGACTGCATCAACCCGAACGACTATGACCTGCCGATCCAGCAGGTACTCGTGGAAATGAGCGGCTGGGGCATCGATCACACCTTCGAGTGCATCGGCAACGTCAACGTCATGCGCGCAGCGCTGGAGTCGGCCCACCGCGGCTGGGGCCAGTCGATCGTCATCGGCGTCGCCGGCGCTGGCAAGGAGATCTCCACCCGGCCGTTCCAGCTGGTTACCGGCCGCAGCTGGAAAGGCTCCGCCTTCGGTGGCGTCAAGGGCCGTAGCCAGTTGCCTGGCATGGTTGAAGAGGCCATGCGCGGCGAGATCGAGCTTGCGCCCTTCGTTACTCACACGATGGGGCTGGAAGACATCAACACAGCCTTCGACCTGATGCACGAAGGCAAGTCGATCCGCACGGTCATCCATTTCAATTGACAACCCCGGGCGTGGCTGTCGCCACGCCCATCACACCACCCGAACCAGGAGGGACCAGTAACATGAACGCCCTACACCTACACCCATCGATCGACCAGGGGATCCGGCCAGAGCAGCCCGGTTTCGCCGGTGGCACGCTCCAGTGCCTGTGCCCGACCGACAAGGTGCAAGTCGCCATCAGCGCGCAAACAGTGCACAACCATGCCTGTGGCTGCACCAAGTGCTGGAAGCCCGCAGGCGCGACCTTCTCGGTGGTTGCCGTGGTGCCACGGGACAAGGTCAGTGTGCAGGCCCATGGCGAGAAGCTCCAGGTGGTGGACCCGAACGCGGTGATCCAGCGCCACGCCTGTCGCGACTGTGGCGCACACCTGTTCGGGCGCATCGAGAACACCGGCCACCCCTTCTACGGCCTGGACTTCGTGCATACCGAGCTCTCCCCGCAGAGCGGCTGGTCGGCACCAGGCTTTGCCGCGTTCGTGTCCTCGGTGATCGAAAGCGGAACTCCACCCGCGCAGATGGATGCGATCCGTGCCCGCCTGCGCGAGCTTGGCCTGGAACCCTACGACTGCCTGTCTCCGACGCTCATGGACGCCCTGGCCATCCATGCCGCCAAGCAAAAAGGCACCTACCGCGAAGGCTGACACGCGCCCTGGCGTCGAGGCAGGTTATCGACCCGCTTCGGCGCCGGGCAAGGCGCTTCTCTTCTGTTCGCTGGCGCCTTGGTCGGCACCGAAGGCTGACATTCACTACCGTCATGACAAGCACCCACTCCCCACCGCCTGCGCCTAATGCTTCGTCTTGCCCTGCGGGGGAAACAACGACTCAAATCGCGGCGTCGCCCGAGCAACGAATCCCAGCCCCTGGTGCATGATGAAATAGGCGGCGACGTCATGCCGCTCGGCGAAGGCATAGCCCTCCTCCGGGCCGAGCACCATCAACAGTGTATCCAGGGCATCGGCATGCAGCGCCGAAGGGTCGACCACCGTCACTGCCGCCAGCGCGTGCTTGACTGGCCTACCGACACGTGGATCGAAGGTGTGCGAATAGCGCTGGCCACCTTCCTCGAAATAGTTGCGGTAATCGCCGGCGGTAGAAACGCCATAGCCATCCAGTGCAATGGCGTGCTCCACGTGCTGCTCGCGCCCACCGCTCGGCACCTCGAGGGCGATGCGCCAGGGCGAGCCATCCGGCTTGCGGCCGACCCCCTTGAGTTCGCCGGTGATCTCGACCAGATAGGCCTGGATACCCAGGGCCGAAAGCCTGTCGCCGACCCGATCCACCGCATAGCCGGCGACCAGGCTGTCGAAATCCAGTTGCGCCGCCACATCCTTGCACAGCTTTTCTCCATCCAGGTGCACGTGCTGGAGCCCTACCCGCTCCCGCTCCCGTGCCAGCGCGCTCGCATCCGGCACCTGCTTCTCTCGTGAATGCGGGCCGAAGCCCCAGAGGTTCATCAATGGCAGCACCGTCAGGTCGAAAGCCCCGCCACTCTCGCGGAACAGTAACTCACTGTACGCCAGCAAGTGACGCATATCGTCCGGCACCGCCTGACAGGCACCGGCCGGCAGATCGTTGAAGCGCGAAACCACGGAGTCGCCGCGCCAGGTGGAGAACTGCTGGTCGAGCGTCTCGAGTATTCTCTCGACTTCGGCTTTTACTTTCCGCGAGTCGGGCGTCTGCGCGGTGGGTACGTACTGGATCGAATACGTGCTTCCCATGGTCGGCCCGGAAAAGCGTTCGATCCGTTCGCCGCAGCCATACAGCAACGTCAGCAGCATAAACAGCAGGCTTGCGCGCATCATTCGACACCTCGCTGATTCTGGCCGCCGCTTCGCGGCGCACGTTATTTCGCCAGAACCCACGCCTGCGCGTGGGATGTACCTGCGCCTGACCTTCGAAGGTATTCTCCAGCGAACGTGGACTACCCGGCCCAGGGCCTGGGAACACACCATGGCCGTTGGCGACGACGCCTCGCAGCACACCTGCTGACCACCACGCAAGCTGGCAATTGGTCTACCGCTCATCAGCAAATCTGAGCAAAAACCGAACAAAGCCCCGATTCAACACTCTGAGTTGCGCGGGTGATCATTTGTCCCCCCTCCCTTTTCGCTCAACGTCCCGGAAGCCAAAAAACCATCATGTGCATTAGCGCATCGGGGCGGTTTTTGTCCAAAAATTGGAGGACAGAACATGTCTAGCCATTCGTTGCAGAACGCCGAACGCATGCAGGGCCGCATCCGCGCCCAGCGTCAGCCGCAACACAAACCCTTCTGGCGCCGCCTGTTGGCCATCGCCTCACCCTCACAGCGTAGTTGGCACGGAGGGATCGAGCTCAGGGGCTACAAAGAGCTGTCCAACGCCACGCCGGTTGTCCCGGTCGCGATCGGAAAAATACAGCTGGCGATTCCGCTCGGGCGCGGTCGCCGGTCTGTCCAGCCTTGCGTGCAGCCGGGACAGCATGTGCGCAAGGGCGAGGTGATCGGTATTGGCGATGACAACACCGCCTGGGTGCATGCCAGCACCTCCGGCATCGTGGAACGGATTGACCTCGCCTTCGCGGCCGACTCGGCCGAGCCAGTGATGGCCGTCATTCTGAACGCAGATGGTTTGGATGAGTGGATCGAACGCCCGGTGCCGGGGCTACCGCAAACGCCCGAGACGCTGGTCGAACGAGCATTGCAGATGGGCATAGTCGGCCTTGGCGGGGCGGGCTTCCCGACGGCCCTCAAGCTGGCCGGCGCCCAGCAGCCCGATCTGCTGCTGATCAACGGTGCCGAATGCGAGCCCTTCCTTACCTGCGATGACCGCCTCATGCGCGAACATGCCGAAGCGTTGATCGAAGCCGCCGACTTTGTCGCCGCACTGCTGGGAATAACGCTGACCCGTTTCGGTGTCGAAACCAACAAACCGGAGGCGATGGCCACGTTGCGCGCCGCCGCTCGCCAGGCGCGCACCCGGGTCGAGATTTGTCCGCTACCGGAGCGTTACCCGGCAGGGGGGCAGCCGTTGATGATCAAGAGCCTTAGTGGCCGCAACCTGGCGCCAGGCGCCCGGCCCGCCGATATCGGCGTCCTGGCGCTGAATGTCGCAACGCTCTACGCACTGGGCCGGGCCATCTTCCAGGGCGAACCCCTGATAAAACGCGTGCTGACGCTGACCGGGAACTGCGAGCGCCCCGGGAATGTCCTGGTGCCGGTGGGTTACCCGGTCAGCGCACTGCGCGCGATTGCTGGTGCGGCCGCCGAAGGACAATGGACCCAGGTCGGCGGCCCGATGATGGGACAGCCGCTACCGGACCCCACCGCCGTCATCAGCAAGACCAGCAGTTGCCTGATATTCGGCGCTGAGCGCTACCTGCCGGCAACCCAACCCGCGGGCAGTTGCATTCGCTGTACGCGCTGCGTGGATGTCTGCCCGATGTCGCTCAGACCGCTGGATCTCTACGCTGCCGCCGAACGCCTTGACAAGGCCAGCCTGCAGGAACTGCGCCTGGATGCCTGTATCGAATGCGGCAGCTGCAGCAGCATCTGCCCGAGCAATATCCCGCTGCGCGATCGCTTCCGCCAGAGCAAGACGGAGATACGTGCATGAGCCTGGTACGCCGTCCCACTCCGCAACGACTGCGCACGGTGATGCTGCTGGTCATCTTGTGTCTCCTGCCGGGCACCGCCCTGTACGCCTGGCAATTTGGCGTCGTGGTCTGGTTGCAAATCTTCTGGTGCGTGCTGCTCGCCCTGGGCTTCGAAGCCGGCCTGCTGCGCCTGCGCGGGTGTAATGTACGCGAGGGTCTGAGCGACCTCAGCTGGCTGGTGCTAGGCCTGATACTGGCTCGGGCATTGCCGCTGCTGGTGCCGCTATGGATGATCGCCCTGGCCACTTTTGCCGCTCTCGCGCTCTGTAAACACGGCAGTGGAGGCCTGGGTCGCAATCGTCTCAACCCCGCCATGGTGGGCCTGGGGATCGTTGCAATCTGCTTCTACCAGCAGTTGTACCCCGCGCCATCGGACCATGCCCCCTGGACCGTGACCCTGGACGCCAAGGCGGTTCTTCTACAACAGCTACAGCTGGCGCCACGCCTTGACCTCGATGCGTTCGCCGGCGCCACTCAATTGGCTCAGAACGAGTTCACGCTGACCACCCCCAATCTGTCAGGGTACGGCTATGTTGCCGGCGGTTTGTTACTGGCTTGCCTGCGGGTGATCCGCATCGAGATTCCGCTGGCGATGCTCGCGAGCACGGTATTGCTGTGCATGGCCGCCGGCCATAGCCTGCAGGAAAGCCTGTACAACCTCAGTCTCGGTGGGTACCTCTTCACCGCCTTCTTCATTGCCACCGATCCGGTCACCAGTCCCGATACACGCGCCGGTCGCATCCTCTTCGGCTTGGCCGTTGGCGCGCTGACAGAATCGATTCGCGAATTCGGGCTTTATGCCGATGGTCTCTGCTTCGCCGTGCTTGCCGCCAACCTGCTGGTGCCGCAGATCGACCGGTTGGCGCTGCGCATACAACGCCCCTGGTATACAGCGAACACCTGATACTGAGAGCGTGCGCAGCGCCGTGGGTGAGCGCAGCAAACAGCCCGCGCCTCTTCGGCGGGCTGTTTGCTGCGCTAGGTGACTTGGCCGGACGGTCACCTTCAAATCCTGAATGACTCTGGATTTCCTGGACACCTACGAATGACTACTTCTGGCTGTGGATTCAACCCGTCGATGCCACCCGCATTTCGATGTACTTATTGATGTACTTGAAAGGCGTGGCGGGTTGCAGATCCCGACAGTTTTCTGCGGACGAAAAAAAAGAGGCCTAGGCCTCTTTTTTCGTGATTTGCAGACTTCTGCTGAAACCTGCACATCGATATTTGGAGCGGGAAACGAGACTCGAACTCGCGACCCCGACCTTGGCAAGGTCGTGCTCTACCAACTGAGCTATTCCCGCGTCTTGGTGGTGGCCATTCTATAGGATCACAGAATGGCGTCAAGCCCTTGATTCAAAAAAGCTTTATTTTTTTTCCGAGCCTTCGCGCAGGTGCGGCCAGGCGGCGCGCAGGTACTGCACCATCGACCACAGGGTCAGGCCGGCGGCGATCATCAGCAAGGAATAGCCCAGCACCACCCAGAAGCTCAGCACGGCCGGGTTGGCCAGCAGGATCACCAGGGCCAGCATCTGTGCGGCGGTTTTCCACTTGCCCAGGTTCGACACCGCCACGTGCGCCCTCGCCCCGAGCTCGGCCATCCACTCGCGCAAAGCCGAGACCACGATCTCGCGGCCGATGATGACCGCCGCCGGCAAGGTCAGCCACAGGTTGGCATGGGCTTGCACCAGCAACACCAGGGCCACGGCGACCATCAGCTTGTCGGCCACCGGGTCCAGGAAGGCGCCGAACGGGGTGCTCTGCTGCAGGCGACGGGCCAGGTAGCCGTCGAGCCAATCGGTGGCCGCGGCGATGGCGAAGACACTGCTCGCTGCCAGGTAGCTCCAGTGATATGGAACATAAAACAGCAGAATGAAGATCGGTATGAGCAGGACGCGAAGAACGGTAAGTAGATTTGGAATATTCATCGGCACAACTGGCTGCAAAGTGAGCCCGCATTCTACTCGCTATGCAGGTTGGCATAAATCGACTCGGCAAGCTTTTTACTGATTCCCGGTGCCTTGGCAATTTCTTCGATGCTAGCGCGGGTCAGTTCTTGCAAGCCGCCGAAGTGCTTGAGCAGGTCGCGACGGCGCTTTGGCCCAACGCCTGCCACGTCTTCCAGGCTCGAGGTGCGCCGGGCCTTGCCGCGCCGGGCGCGGTGGCCGGTAATGGCAAAGCGGTGCGCCTCGTCACGAATCTGCTGGATCAGGTGCAGCGCCGGCGAGTCGCCTTTGAGGGTGAACTCGTGGGCCACGTCATTGAGGTACAGGGTTTCGAAGCCGGCCTTGCGGGTCACGCCCTTGGCCACGCCGAGCAAAATCAGGTCGGGTACGGCCAGTTCCTGGAGCACGTCGCGAGCCATGTTCAGCTGGCCCTTGCCGCCGTCCACCAGCAGCACATCCGGCAGCTTGCCCTCGCCGTCCTTGATCCGCCCGAAGCGCCGGGTCAGGGCCTGGTGCATGGCGGCATAGTCGTCGCCCGGGGTCACACCCTCGATATTGAAGCGCCGGTAATCGGACTTCAGCGGCCCCTCGGGGCCGAATACCACGCAGGAGGCTACCGTCGCTTCGCCACTGGAATGGCTGATGTCGTAGCACTCCAGGCGCTGCGGGGTTTCGTCCAGGTCCAGCACCTGTGCCAGGGCCTCGAAGCGCGAGGCCATGTGCTGACGGTTGGCCAGGCGCGCCATCAGCGCCTGCTCGGCGTTGGTCACTGCCAGTTGCTGCCAGCGCGCCCGGGTGCCACGCACCCGGTGGCTGATGGTCAGTTCGCGGCCTCGCAGGGTTTCGATGGCGGTGCTGATGGCCTCGAAGTCTTCATGCACCACGTTGACGATCAACTCGCCCGGCAGGTCGCGCTCGGCATTGCCAATGTAGTACTGGGACAGGAACGCGGCCATGACTTCGGCCACGTCTTCCTCGATGCCCACCTGGGGAAAGAAGTTCTTGCTGCCCAGCACCCGGCCGCCGCGCACGCTGATCAGGTGCACGCAGGCGCCGCCCGGGTTGATGAAGGCGGCCACCACATCGACGTCGCCGCTGCCACCCTCCATGCTCTGCTGGTCCTGGACCCGGCGCAGCAAGGCGATCTGGTCGCGCAGTTCGGCGGCCTTCTCGAATTCCAGGGCCATGGCCGCCTGTTCCATCTCGGCATTGAGCTCATTGGTCAGTTGGTGACTGCGCCCTTCGAGGAACATCACCGAGTGACGCACATCCACGGCATATTCCTCAGGCTCGACCAGCCCGACGCAGGGCGCCTTGCAGCGCTTGATCTGGTATTGCAGGCACGGTCGGGTGCGGTTGCTGTAGTAGCTGTCTTCGCACTGGCGCACGAAGAAGGTCTTTTGCAACAGGCTGAGGCTTTCGCGGATGGCGCCGGCGCTGGGATAGGGCCCGAAGTACTTGCCCTTCTGCTTCTTGGCTCCCCGGTGGATGCCCAGGCGCGGGAAGGGTCCGTCAGACAAAAACACGTAAGGGTAGGATTTGTCGTCACGCAGCAGGATGTTGTACGGCGGGCGCCATTCCTTGATCAGCGTCTGCTCCAGCAGCAGCGCTTCGGTCTCATTGGCGGTGATGGTGGTTTCGACCTGGGCGATCCGCCCCACCAGGGCAGCCGTCTTCGGCGCCAGGCCGGTCTTGCGAAAATAGCTGGCCAGGCGCTTCTTGAGGTTTTTTGCCTTGCCGACATACAGCAGCCGGGCATCGCCGTCGAACATCCGGTAGACGCCCGGACGACCGCTGCAGGTCGCCAGGAAGGCACTTGAATCGAATGTAGGGGTCATGGGCTCAGAGACTGGCGTCAACCATGCCATGGCGGACCGCCAGCAGCGTCAGCTCGACGTCGCTGGTGACCGAGAGTTTTTCGAAGATCCGGTAACGGTAAGTATTGACCGTTTTCGGTGACAGGCACAGTTTGTCGGAGATGATCTGTACCTTCTGGCAGCCGACGATCATCAGGGCGATCTGGATTTCCCGCTCCGACAGCGCATCGAACGGCGAGCCTTGCGGCTGGAACGACTTGAGCGCCAGTTGCTGGGCGATCTGCGGGCTGATGTAGCGCTGGCCGGCGAACACCAGGCGAATGGCCTGGACCATTTCATCCAGGCCCGCACCCTTGGTCAGGTAGCCGGCGGCACCGGCCTGCAACAGGCGGGTGGGAAACGGGTCTTCTTCACAGACAGTAACCGCCACCACTTTCACGTCGGGGTGGCTGCGCAGCAGTTTGCGCGTGGCTTCAAGGCCGCCGATCCCGGGCATTTTCACGTCCATCAGGACCACATCGGGCTTGAGCTCGCGCGCTACCTTCAGCGAAGCCTCGCCGGAGTCGGCCTCGCCCACGACCTGCAAGCCGTCGATATCGGCCAGCATGCGGGTGATGCCCGTACGCACCAGATCGTGGTCATCGACCACCAGGACCCTAATCAAGCAGACACCTCGCACTGCGGCGGCAATTGGATCCCGCCACCTTAGCAAAAAACCGCGTGGCAAACATACTGGAACGCGTCATCGTGTCGATGCCGATTTGCCCTTGCCCGCGGCACGGGAAAAAACGCTCCGCGGATAGCCGGCGGCCTGCGGCAGCGCATCGGCCAGACTGCCCAGCAATTGCTGGATGGCCGCCTGGTCGTGGGCCGAGAGGGTGCGAAAACAGCCCAGCAGCCGGTCTTCTTCCGGGCTCAGGCTGCCCTGGGGCAACGGCGTACGCTCCCCGCTCAACACATACAGGGCGTCCACGCCGCGCGCGGCAACGGCGGCCAGGTAGTCGGCCTTGGGCGTTCGTTCGCCGCTTTCGTACTTGCCCTGGGCGTTGGGTTCGACCCCGCCGATGTCACCGAACACGCGCTGGGTCAGGCCCAGGCGCTCCCTTTCCTCTCTCAGGCGGGATCCGATTCCGTTCATGCCAGTTCAACGTCCTTATTACATCACCCATACGGTGTAGCACTATGCACGGGACCTGCACCGGCACACAAGTCAATGGTCCGCTGCATACGCACGAAACACTCGTCTTCCCCCACCGCGTCGAAGCCCTGGCGCCGGTACAGGGCCTGCGCCGGGTTGCTCTTGAACACCGTCAGGCGCATCAAGGGCAGGCGCCGCTCGGCGGCCCAGCCGGCCAACTGCTCCAGCACCCGGGTGCCCACGCCGCGCCCGCGGGCACTCTCGATCAGGTGCAGTTCGCGGATGTACAGGGCCTGGCGGTCCTGGCTGAGGCTGCAATACCCCAGGAGCTGGTCATCCTCGACAATCAACCACTGCTCGCGCCAGCCCCAGGCCTGGTTGAAGGCCTCCTCGATCCACAGCAGGTCGAATTCCCGGTAATAGCGCAGCATGGCCCGCCGGGTCAGGTCGCGGGCGAAGGTGAGGTACTGGTCGGTGGCGGCAATCAATTGCATGATCACACCTCCCTGTGGGAGCGGGCTTGCCCCGCGATGTCGCAGCGCATTCAATCGCCGGGCAAGCCCGCTCCCACAGGGGCGTAGCAGACCGGCGAGCTTGACGGCCCGCGACGCTCCAGCTCGTCCTCCAGCCAGCTCGCCAGCACCAGGGCATTGTTCTGCGCGGTGTCCTTGCCGGCATAGAGCAAGGTCACATCGCCCTGCTCCGCCTGCCCCAGCAGGCGCCACCAGTGCTCGGGGTGCGCCGCCAGCTCCTGGCGGTAGCGCTCGGCAAACCCGGCAAAATCCACCTGCCCCTGGTGAAAGGCCTGGCGCAACGCCGTGGACGGTGCAACCTCGGGCACCCACAGGGCCTGCAACTGGTCCTTGCGCCTGTTGCGCGGCCACAGCCGGTCGACCAGCACCCGCTGGCCATCGCCGGGTTCGACAGGGTCATAGGCGCGCTTGCAACGGATCATCGGAAAGCTCCGGCTCTTTCTCTCAACCTAGGACTTTCTTTGACCGAAGTCACGGCGCTGTCGCGGTTTTTTTCTATGCTTGGTGCCTGAGGTAAAACCACCCGGAGTCAGCATGACTACCCCGACGCTGGCCAGCCGTCCATCGCTGACCACAACTGACCCGCGCCCACGCCTGCATCAGAGGCCCGGGCGCTTGACCCTGATGCTGTTCTTCGGTCTGTTGATGGCCGGCCTGTCTTACTCGGCCTGGAGTTTGTTCCGGGATGTCGAGGCGACCGGCACGGTGGTCACCACCTGGACCCCGTTCCTGCTGCTGGGCGTCGCCTTGCTGATCGCCCTGGGCTTTGAGTTCGTCAACGGCTTCCACGATACCGCCAATGCCGTGGCCACGGTGATCTACACCCATTCCCTGCCCGCTTCGGTGGCTGTGGTGTGGTCCGGCTTTTTCAACTTCCTCGGCGTGTTGCTTTCCAGCGGCGCCGTGGCCTTCGGCATCATCGCCCTGCTGCCGGTGGAGCTGATACTCAAGGTCGGCTCCTCGGCCGGCTTTGCCATGGTCTTCGCCCTGCTGCTGTCGGCCATCATCTGGAACCTGGGCACCTGGTGGCTGGGCCTGCCGGCCTCGTCCTCCCATACCCTGATCGGCTCGATCATCGGCGTGGGCGTAGCCAACGCACTGATGCATGGCCGCGACGGCACCAGCGGCGTGGACTGGGCCCAGGCCGGCAAGGTCGGTTACTCGCTGCTGCTCTCGCCGCTGGTCGGCTTTGCCTGCGCCGCGCTGCTGCTGGTGGCCCTGCGCATGCTGGTCAAGCGCCGCGACCTGTACCAGGCGCCGGTCGGCAACACCCCGCCGCCCTGGTGGATTCGTGGTTTGCTGATCCTCACCTGCACC
Source organism: Pseudomonas sp. BJa5 (assembly GCF_030272875.2). Taxonomy (NCBI): domain Bacteria; kingdom Pseudomonadati; phylum Pseudomonadota; class Gammaproteobacteria; order Pseudomonadales; family Pseudomonadaceae; genus Pseudomonas; species Pseudomonas sp. BJa5. The sequence goes on along the minus strand of NZ_JALRNG020000026.1, from coordinate 8,013 downwards.
GGCGTGTCCTTCGCCCACGGCTCCAACGACGGCCAGAAAGGCATGGGCCTGATCATGCTGATCCTGGTCGGCACCCTGCCCATGGCCTATGCCCTGAACCGGACCATGCCGGCCGAACAGTCAATGCACTTTGCCAGCGTCGCCGAAGCGACCCAGCAGGCCCTGCAACGCAACGCACCGCAGCTGGTGGTCAGCGACCCGAGGAAGACCCTGAGCGACTTCATCCGCCAACCTGCCGCCAGCCCCGAACTGATTCCGGCCCTGGCCACCCTGACCGGCAGCATCGGTAGCGAAGTCAAAGGCTACGGATCGCTCAACAAGGTGCCGGCCGAAGCCATGGCCAACGTGCGCAACGACATGTACCTGACCAGCGAGACCATCCGCCTGATCGACAAGCACCAGCTGGTGACCTTCAATGCCGGCACCCACGACCAGTTGCAACGGTTCAAGCACCAGCTCGACGATGCCACCCGCTATATCCCGCTCTGGGTCAAGGTCGCTGTGGCCATTGCCCTGGGCCTGGGGACCATGGTCGGCTGGCGGCGCATCGTGATCACGGTGGGCGAGAAAATCGGCAAGACCCACCTGACTTACGCCCAGGGTGCCTCGGCGGAGCTTGTGGCGATGTGCACCATCGGTGCAGCGGACATGTACGGCTTGCCGGTATCGACCACCCACGTGTTGTCGTCGGGGGTGGCCGGGACCATGGTCGCCAATGGTTCGGGGCTGCAGATGCGGACCATCTTCAACTTGCTGATGGCCTGGGTACTGACCTTGCCGGCTGCGATCGTGCTGGCCGGCGGCTTGTACTGGTTGCTGACGCAGCTGATCTAATTCCTACCCGTAGGAGCGGGCTTGCCCCGCGATGCGATGTAATTGACAACACGCAATCGCGGGGCAAGCCCGCTCCCACGGGGGGTCACCCGGGGATCTTCAGGCCGCGCTGCACCGCCGGCCGGGCCAGGAAGGCCTCCAGCACCCGCCGCACATTGGCAAAATCGGCCATCCCCACCAGCTCGGCCGCGTCATAGCGCACAATCAGGTTGCGCACCCAGGGCCAGATGGCGATATCGACGATGCTGTAATCGCCCATCACCCAGTCGCGCCCTTCCAGACGCTTGTCCAGCACACCGAGCAGGCGCCGCGACTCGGCCACGTAGCGGTCACGCGGGCGCTTGTCCTCGTAGTCCTTGCCGGCAAAGATATTGAAAAAACCGACCTGGCCGAACATCGGCCCGACCCCGCCCATCTGGAACATCAGCCACTGGATCGCCTCGTAGCGCAGCGCCGGATCCTTCGGCAGCAGCCGGCCGGTCTTCTCGGCCAGGTAGAGCAAAATCGCCCCGGACTCGAACAACGGCAGCGGCTGGCCGCCCGGGCCGTCAGGGTCGAGGATGGCCGGGATCTTGTTGTTGGCGCTCAGGGAGATGAACTCGGGCGTCAGCTGGTCGTTGCTGTCGAAGCTGACTTTGTGCACCTCGTAAGGCAGGTCGATCTCTTCGAGCATGATCGACACCTTCACCCCGTTGGGCGTGGGCAGCGAGTACAACTGCAGCCGTTCAGGGTGACGGGCGGGCCATTTGCGGGTGATCGGGAATGCACTGAGATCGGTCATGAGCCAAGCCTTGAGCGAAAATAAGTAGGCCCACACTCTAAGGCTTTCGCTCACCCCGGGCTAGCGACGACGAAACAGCGGTCGCGGCTCGATCACCGAACGCCCGTACAGCACGCTCATCCCCGCCAGGCCCTTGAGGGCATCCTCGGCGCATTTGTCTTCACGCACCGCGAAACTGTCGAAGCCACACTGGCGCATATGGCTGAGCTGATCGCGCAGCACATCGCCAATGGCCCGCAACTCGCCCTGCCAACCCAGGCGCGTGCGCAACAGGTAGGCCTGGCTGTAGCCGCGGCCGTCGCGAAAGCTGGGAAAGTCGATGGCAATCAGCGGCAGGTTCGGCAGTAACGGCGCCAGGGGCTCGATCTCGTCGTCGGGCCCCAGCCACAGGCCGTCGCGACCGTCCGGTTGCTGGCCCTGGCGTTCCAGCCAGGTCTTGAGCGGTAACAGCAACAAGCCGGACGGCAGCGGCTGCTCGCTGTCGCGCAGTAACTGCCAGGCATCGTCCTCCAGCAAGGTCGGCTCGCCACCGCGCAGGGCGATCACATTACGCATATCAGCTCCTCCGACCGGCTGGCGTACACCCGTTCCTTGAACGGCTCCAAGCCCACCCGGCGCACGGTGTCGATGAACGGCTCGTCCAGTTCGCGGTAGGCGCAGTAGGTGGCGATGATCTGCTCGATCACCTGGGGGATTTGCGCGGCGCTGAAGGACGGGCCGATCACCTTGCCCAGGGTGCTGTCCTTGCCCTGGGCGCCGCCGAGGGTCACCTGGTACCACTCGCTGCCGTTCTTGTCGACGCCGAGGATACCGATGTTGCCGATATGGTGGTGGCCGCAGGCATTGATGCAGCCGGAGATGTTCAGGCTCAGGTCGCCCAGGTCGTGCAGGTAGTCCAGGTCCTCGAAGCAGCGCTGGATCGACTGGGCGATCGGAATCGACTTGGCATTGGCCAGGGCACAGAAGTCGCCGCCGGGGCAAGCGATGATATCGGTCAGCAGGCCGATGTTGGCGGTGCCCAGGCCACGCTCGCAGGCCAGGCGCCAGAGCGCGTGCAAGTCCTGCTTGCGTACGTCCGGGAGGATCAGGTTCTGCTCATGGGCGATGCGGATTTCGCCGAAGCCGAACTGCTCGGACCAGTCGGCCACCGCCTCCATCTGCGCGGCGGTCAGGTCGCCGGGCGGCGATGCTGCACCGGGTTTGGTCGACAGCACCACGCTGGCATAGCCCGGGACCTTGTGCGGCTTGACGCAGCAGGCCACCCAGCGGGCGAAGCCGTGGTCCTGGGCCAGGTGAGTCTCGAAGTCCAGCTCGCTGTCGACCACGCTGTCATAGGCCGGCGGTTCGAAGGCCGCGGCCACGCGCTGGAACTCAGCCTCGGTCAGTTGCGCCGGGCCGTCCTTGATGTGCTGCCACTCCTGCTCCACTTCCCGGGCGAAGGCCTCGATGCCCAGGGCCTTGACCAGGATCTTGATCCGCGCCTTGTACTTGTTGTCGCGCCGGCCATGGCGGTTGTACACCCGCAGGATTGCCTCGACGTAGGACAGCAAATGCTGCCACGGCAGGCCCTCGCGGATCTGCAGGCCGAGGATCGGCGTGCGCCCCAGGCCGCCGCCGACCATCACCCGCAGGCACATTTGGCCCAGCTCGTCGCGGTACAGGTACAGGCCGATGTCATGCATCATGATCGCCGCCCGGTCTTCAACTGCCGAGCAGATGGCGATCTTGAACTTGCGCGGCAGGAACAGGAACTCCGGGTTGATGGTCGACCACTGGCGCAGGATCTCGGCCAGCGGGCGCGGGTCGAGCAGTTCGTCGGCCGCCACCCCGGCGAAGGCCTCGGTGGTGATGTTGCGCACGCAGTTGCCGGAGGTCTGGATGGCGTGCATCTCGACCTCGGCCAGGCGCTGGAGGATGTCCGGCACCTGGGCCAGCTCGATCCAGTTGAACTGGATGTTCTGACGCGTGGTGAAATGGCCATAGCCACGGTCGTACTCGCGGGCGATCAGCGCCAGGGTTCGCAGCTGGCGGGCGCCGAGGGTGCCATAGGGAATCGCCACGCGCAGCATGTAGGCGTGCTTTTGCAGGTACAGGCCATTTTGCAGGCGCAGGGGCAGGAACTCTTCCTCACTGAGTTCGCCAGCCATGAAACGCTGCACCTGATCGCGAAACTGCGCCACGCGCTCGAACACCAGCGCACGGTCATACTCGTCATATTGATACATGGTTCGGACCTCATCACGGAGGCCCTTACTATGGCGTCGGGGTGTATTGAGTTACAGATTCAGGTTGGCGGGATTAATACGGATCAGCGCCGATCAAGGCTCCAGGCCGATCCCGCGCAGGATCACGCTGGTCACCGTCTGCACCGCCCGCTCGAACTGCAGGTCGCTCAGCGGCTGATGGTCGTTGAGCAAACCGACCTGGTGGCTGAAGTCGGCATAGTGCTGGGTCGAGGCCCAGATCATGTACAGCAGCCCCGAAGGCTCCACCGCCAGGATGCGGCCGTCGTCGATCCACTGGCGGATCTTGGCTTCTTTCATTTTCGCCCAGTCATACAGCGGATCGTCCAGGGCAGCCCCCAGGTTGGGCGCACCGTGGATGATCTCGTTGGCCCAGACCTTGGAGCCGTAGGGCCGGGTGCGCGAGTGGTTCATCTTGGCGCGGATGTAGGTGGACAGCACGATGCGCGGGTCGTCGTAGAGTTCGAAACACAGGGCGTCCTGCTTCCACACGTCCAGCAGGCCGAACAGCACCGCCTGGTACAGCTCGGCCTTGGTGCTGAAGTAGTAGTGCACATTGCTGCGCGGCAGTTGCGCCGCCTCGGCGATATCGGCCATGGCCGTGCCGGCGAAGCCCTTTTCGGCAAAGACCTGCTCGGCCGCCAGGAGGATGTTGTCAACATTGCGTTGACGAATGCTGAGCTTGTGCCGGGTCATGACCAGATCCATTGCGACTGACACTGCAAGGCTATCATCTGCTTGGAAGATTCGTGCGGCACAAGCAAAAAAGTTGTGTCGTAGCAGGGATGTTTCCCACGCAGCACTGTCGCAATACTGCAGCCCTCACCGTCATCAGCCCTTTACGAGGAGCCCTTCCATGTCCATTCCCCTGCTCGGCCTAGGCACGTTCCGCCTCAAGGACCAGGTCGTCATCGATTCCGTCACCCAGGCCCTGGAGCTCGGCTACCGGGCCATCGATACCGCACAGATCTACGGCAACGAGGCCGAGGTCGGCCAGGCGATCGCCGCCAGTGGCGTGCCGCGCGAGCAACTGTTCCTGACCAGCAAGATCTGGACCGAGAACCTGGGTGCCGACAAGCTGATCCCAAGCCTCAAGGACAGCCTGCACAAGCTGCGTACCGACCACCTGGACCTGACCCTGATCCACTGGCCATCGCCCGAGGGCGCAGTGCCGGTCAGCGAGTTCATGGGCGCCCTGGCCGAAGCCCGCGACCAGGGTCTGACCCGCCAGATCGGCGTGTCCAACTTCACCATCGAGCTGCTGCGCCAGGCCATCGCGGTGGTCGGCAAAGAGGCGATCGCCACCAACCAGATCGAGCTGCACCCCTACCTGCAAAACCGCAAGCTGGTGACGTTCATGCAGGAACAGGGCATTGCCGTGACCTCCTACATGACCCTGGGTTATGGCAAGGTCCTGCAGGATCCGGTCATCCAGGAAATCGCCAGGCAGCACAACGCCACCCCGGCACAGGTAACCCTGGCCTGGGCCATGCAACTGGGCTATGCGGTGATCCCGTCCTCGACCCGTCGCGACAACCTGGCCGGCAACCTCAAGGCCCGCGACCTCAAACTGAGCGAGCAGGACATGACCCGCATTGCCGCCCTCGACAGCGGCCTGCGCCTGACCGACCCGCAAGGCCTGGCGCCCGCCTGGGACTAACCCTGATTGCTGCAGACGTCAGCCAGCTTCAGGTACTGCAAGGTGTGCTGCTGGCCAGCCGAGTCGACGTAGACCATGCTGGCCTGCACCACATCGCAAAGCTCGGTATCAGGTTCGCTCATCTGTACGACTCGGGCGATATCCAGCGGCATGCCGTAGTGGTACACGGCGACGGATTCGGAAGCCTGGGCGGTAGCGCTCAACGCCAGCCCGAGGGCCAACAGAGTTCGCAGGTACATGGCGACGCTCCTGTGTGGGCAAGAGGTTCCCCGACGTGCCGGAGAACCCCGACCTCTAAAGTGTGGCGCGCCTGGGCCAAGGCGTCGGCCCAGGGGATCAACGGTTGTAGGGAAATCGGGTACTCTCGACGTCAGACACTGGCGCCTGGACCCCCATGGAACTTCATATCAGCCTGCACGGCAGCAAAGGCCTGGCCGAACAGCTCTACCGGCAACTGCGCGACGGCATCGACAGCGGTCGCCTGGCCGCCGGCACCCAACTGCCACCGACCCGGCTGCTGGCCGAACAACTGGGTGTTTCCCGCAAGACCGTCGCCGAGGCCTATTCGCGCCTGACCTACGACAACCTGCTCAGTGGCCAGGTGGGCAAGGGCACCTTCATCACCCCTGCCCCGACCCGCGCTGCCACACCGACCCCGGACATTCCCTTGGCCAGCGCCGCGACCCTGGCCAGGTGGCGTTCGCGTGCCAGCCTGATGAAGGACCTGGCGGCGAGCACCCTGCGCTACGACTTCATCGGTGGCGCCTCGAGCAAGGCGCAGTTTCCCTTCGATGACTGGCGCCGCTGCAACCAGTATGCGCTGCGCCAGATTCGCCAGGGCAGCGCCCGCTACGCCGCCCACCAGGGCCTGCCGGAGCTGCGCGAAGCCATCGCCCGGCATATCGCCTTTGCCCGCGGGGTGCGCTGCGCCAGCCAGGATGTGCTGGTGTGCAACGGCGCCCAGCAGGCCCTGGACCTGCTGGCCCGGGTGCTGATCGAGCCGGGCTGCCGGGTGGCCATGGAAGACCCAGGCTACACCCCGGCGCGCCAACTGTTCCTGGCCCAGGGTGCGGACCTGCAGTATGTGCCGGTGGATGATCAGGGGATGTGCGTCGAGCAGATCGCCGACGGCACCCGGCTGATCTATGTCACCCCCTCGCACCAGTTCCCCCTGGGCATGCCCATGAGCCCGGCGCGCCGCGAGGCCCTGCTGGAGCGGGCGGCGGCGCTGGGAGCGATCGTCATCGAAGACGACTACGACAGCGAGTTCCGCTATCAGGGGCGGCCCACCGATTCGTTGCAGAGCATGGACCGCCATGGCCTGGTGGCCTATGTCGGGACCTTCTCCAAGACCCTGCTGCCGGAGCTGCGCCTGGGCTATGCGATCGTGCCGCCCGCCTTGCTGGAGGCGCTGTGCATCGCCAAGCAGCTGAGCGACTGGCACACCCCGACCCTCAACCAGTGGGCCCTGGCCCGCTTCATCAGCGAAGGCTCGCTGCTCAAGCACATCCGCCGCGTGCACGAGGTCTATGCCGCTCGCCGCGAGCGCATCCTCCAGCGCCTGCACGGCGACCTGGCGCCCTGGTTCGAGGTGATTCCGGCCACGGCCGGCTATCACCTGAGCGCCCTGGCCAAGGGTGACCTGGACATCCAGTTCGTCATCGACATGGCACGCAAGGTCGAGGTCGGCCTGTATGCCCTGGCGCCCTTCTATGCCCAGGCCCCGGTGCGCCAGGGTCTGCTCCTGGGCTTTGGCGCCATCGACCTGCTGGACATCGACCCGGCCCTGGACCGGCTGCGCGACACCCTGCAGAGCCTCGGCTGATTGGCCTGCGTGAAATCGACGCAATTGGCTATTCGACCTGAACAGGTGCAGCGCTAAGGTAATGCCATCGCCGCCTGATGCGGAACTGACCGGAGAGCAACATGAGCAATCGTATCGAATGGGCCAAACACGCACCCGAGGCCTACAAGGCCATGGTCGGCCTGGAAATGGCCCTGGCCAAGTCGGGGCTGGAGAACTCGCTGCTGGAACTGGTGCGCCTGCGCGCCTCGCAAATCAACGGCTGCGCCTACTGCGTCAACATGCATGCCAATGATGCGCGCAAGGCCGGAGAAACCGAGGCGCGCCTGCAAACCCTGTGCGTCTGGGAAGAAACCGCCTACTTCACCCCCCGCGAGCGTGCCGCCCTGGCCTGGGTCGAGAGCCTGACCCGCCTGCCCGAGCTGCACGCACCGGAGCACCAGTACCGCGCCCTGCTCGAACACTTCAGTGAAGCCGAAGTGGCCAACCTGACCCTGGCCATCGCCACCATCAACGCCTGGAACCGTTTCGGCGTCGGCTTTGCCATGATTCCGGGCTGATCGGGCGGCGCCTGGAATACGACCGCTTCGCGGTCGATCGCAGGCTTCGCCAGCTCCCACAATGGCCGGGGCATGCCGAGAATCATTGTGGGAGCCGGCAGCGCCGGCGATGAGGCCAGTACAACCAGCAC
>NZ_JALRNG020000263.1:0-229 GCF_030272875.2 Pseudomonas sp. BJa5 | reverse complement strand
CTTCGGGCCCTCCCGCTCTTTTCTTTTTCTGTTTTTGTGGCTTGCTTCCCCTCCTTGTCGCCGGGGCGGGCCCGCCCCCCCCCCCCCCCCCCCCCCCCCACCCCCCCCCCCCCCCCCCGCCCCCCCCCCCCCCCCCCCCCCCCCACCCCCAACCAGCGCCCCCCCCTCACCGCCAGGCCCAGCCTCCCGCCCCCACCGGCAACCCCCCCACCGACCTAGCCATCTTCAG
>NZ_JALRNG020000262.1:0-229 GCF_030272875.2 Pseudomonas sp. BJa5 | reverse complement strand
ACCCTAATACCGCGAGCCTTATACTTGGCTAACAACGTCTTCGGCGTTGTGGCGCCGGAGGGCGCCGGAGAGTTGGTACCTGTAGAGTTGGGGTGGGCCGGATGCAGGATCCAGCGGTTTTGCCTACTTTTCCCAAGAGAAAAGTAGGCCGCCGTAAAGTCGGAATGGGCCGGCAGCGTCGCTGCATGGAATGGATAATCCCGCAGACTCTACACACAAGCACAAGTAA
>NZ_JALRNG020000261.1:0-229 GCF_030272875.2 Pseudomonas sp. BJa5 | reverse complement strand
CAACACCGGCGGCGAAACCAAGATCGTCGGCGTGAGCCATGACATCGAACAGTAAAATACCCTGGTGGGAGCCAGCCTCGGCTTAATGCTGTCGCCGCAGTTCGGCGGCCTGGTGGCGTACAGAGACACGGTGTCGGAGCGCACCTGATCGCCGGATGTCAACACCTGGACCCTGCGCATGCAGAACGTCTGGTAGACGCCCGCCACGCCCGTTCTGCGCCAAACCCGC
>NZ_JALRNG020000260.1:0-229 GCF_030272875.2 Pseudomonas sp. BJa5 | reverse complement strand
AAAGCCGAGCCTGCGCTTCGCTTTGCTGTTGCTCTTGCTTCTAAGCGCGCCATATTCCAGGCGCCATCAATCGTCCCTTCAGGAGGCCGAGTGGAACCCTTTCGTAGTGGGGCGACGGCCATGGATGGCCGGCGAGCGCCGCAGGGCCAGGGACGCCCCTTCGGCGCGCCCCCGCGTGAGCAAGGGTGTAAGGAGGGAACCCTTATCGAAGCGCAGGGGCGTATGTAGG
>NZ_JALRNG020000259.1:0-229 GCF_030272875.2 Pseudomonas sp. BJa5 | reverse complement strand
AAGACCGGCCAGGGGCTGCAGCGGGTGATCGACTTCATCGTCGTGCGCGGGTTGCTACTAGGTGTAGCGATGGGCTGCTGAGCAGCAATCGCCGGCGTTGCCGGCTCCCACAGGGCCTGGGCTTGCCCCCCTACTGTGGGAGCAACTGTCTTTGTGGTAGCCGGCGAAGCCTGCGATCGACTGCGCAGCAGTCGCAATCCGGTCACCTCATTGGGTCAGGTGTACTGAG
>NZ_JALRNG020000258.1:0-230 GCF_030272875.2 Pseudomonas sp. BJa5 | reverse complement strand
AGGTCGACATCGAACTTGACGGCCTCGTCTCCAATCTCTTCGAGTTCTACCAATAGATCGCTGAGTATCGGGATATACGCCTAACGCAGCAAGCGAAGGGGATTGTCTGTGGAGACAGACACATGATCGACCGAGCTGTTTCCAACATCCACTCAAATGCCCTGCGGTACACACCGCAGGGCAACGAAAACTCGGTGCAAATCCAGCAAACCGCAGACAATGTGACCCTC
>NZ_JALRNG020000257.1:0-230 GCF_030272875.2 Pseudomonas sp. BJa5 | reverse complement strand
CGAGCTGATGGCCCTGGAAGTGGGCACCGACGGCTCGCCCCGGACCCCGGAAATAGGCCTGACGCGCGTCCAGCGCACGGCGTTGAACACCGTGGTACTGAACGTCAACACCGGCTGCAACCACAGCTGCAGCTATTGCTACAAGGAAGACCTGGACAAGCCCGCGGCCGGCAAGACAAGGAGCGTCGCCACCGCCGACTCCTCGGTGGAGATGCTGCTCAAGGAGTCGC
>NZ_JALRNG020000256.1:0-230 GCF_030272875.2 Pseudomonas sp. BJa5 | reverse complement strand
CCGCCACATCCTGTTCGGGCTCGGCGTGCCGGACCGCCTCAAGGCTGGGGCCGAGGAGGGGTTCGGCGACATGGGGCACTTGTTCGGCATTGGCAAAACCCATCAGCTGGGTTTCCGGAAACACCAGCAGGTCGGTGTCGGCCTTGCAGGTGGCCATGGCATCCAGGGTGCGCTGGAGGTTGTAGGCGGTATCGCCGTCGCGGCCCTCCAGCTGTACGAGTTCGATCTTC
>NZ_JALRNG020000255.1:0-231 GCF_030272875.2 Pseudomonas sp. BJa5 | reverse complement strand
AGGGCCTGAACCAGTTGGCACCGGCGATTCGGGAGCTGCGCCAGACCCGGACCTCGCTCAAGGCGATCGCCCAGCGCCGGGAAGCCAACCCCAGCGGCTACCTGCTCGGCCGTGACACACACAAGGCGTTCGAGCCATGTGCCGCCTTTACGGCGTGGTGACCCTGGCCGCGGCCCTGAGCCTTGCCAGTGCCTGCGCGATCCTGCCCAAGGCCGGACCTGCCGACGTCTA
>NZ_JALRNG020000254.1:0-231 GCF_030272875.2 Pseudomonas sp. BJa5 | reverse complement strand
ATCCAGGCGGTCGAGGTGCTCTACGTGGCCCAATGCCGACTCGACCAGGGCGGCAGGGGTCGGCTCGCCGTATTTCTTCTGCAGGTCCTTTTCCAGGGAAACGGCGTTGACGCCGATGCGGATCGGGATACCGCGGTCGCTGGCGGCATCTACCTCCGCGCGCACCCGGTCTTCGCGACCGATGTTGCCCGGGATGATACGCAGGCAATCGACGCGCAGCTCGGCCACGCG